>JAAEET010000061.1 GCA_013415565.1 Methanomicrobiales archaeon | reverse complement strand
GGAAATGTTCACCAGGTGCCAGTTCGGCGGATCGAACATCGGTCTCCCGGACGACCACGGCTCCCAGGACGGCTCCCCGGGATCCTCCACCAGCACCACCGAGGTCCGGTAGGCGACGGCATCGTAGTCGATGGTCCTGCTCTGCAGGTGCACGAGCAGGCCGGAGATCATGATGGCCACGAAGATGAGTGCAACCATGAAAATGGTGAAGCCGATGATGAAATCAATTGAGAGGAGCCCCTCTTCATGGTCTATTTTCCCGGGAACCCGCATCTACACAGCAATTATGAAAAAGGAAGCATATAAACAATTGCTCAATTCAGATTAACCGGTCAGGAAAAAATCGGGAGGTACGGGGCCCGGAGGAGGATATGGGGGCGGTCGGGATGTTTATTTTCCTTCGGCCTCTCCCATTACATCGGGATGGGCCTCCTACTGTGTAATAGAGATCTCCCGATGATTCTGAAGAAATCCTCCCGATAAATCCGGAGAGAGGGGATCCTGGTATCGCACCAAAAACCCCGCATCTCTTACTGGAACATTTCCACCGGGATCACAGAATCAGGGGAGAATGCGTTCCGGCGCTCGAGCATCTTCATGGCCCGCTTCAGCTTGGCCTTGAGCCGGAGGTTCTCGTGCTCGAGCCGCCGGACACGCCTATACAGAGGCTCGGTCCCCGCCGCCCCGCAGAGGCTGGCGATGTAGTGCTTCAGGAACCGGTCGGCACGGTTCTGCTTCCGGGGCATCCACTGGATATCGATCTTCAGGTTCTTCTGCAGGATCAGGTCCCGGACCACGGCTCTCTTCCGGATAAAGCTCGGATGGCGGACCCGTTCCTCCCGGGAAAGGTGCCAGACCACCACCTGGCTGTCGGTCCTGATCCGGGCATGACTATGGTCCGGCAGGTTCTCGAGGGCCAGGATGACCGCGTTGAACTCGGCTTCATTGTTCGACGCTCCGCGCTCGTAGGAGAAAAAAATCTCCTCGCCAGGGAAGAGGGCGACGGAGTGGCCGTCGCCGCTTCCGTCGACCTGAATCTCAATCCGGTCATGCATGGTATCGTCTCCGGGATCTGAACAGGAAAAAAGCGGATCGGGAATGGTATCGGTGAAAAACAGCAGGTGAAAAGGGATTTCGGAAGCGCGAGGGAGGGCCGCCATGTCACCGGGCCTCCCTTCCGCGCGTCCTGATTCTCGCAACCGGTTCTCTCCCTCCGGGTGCCGTTACCAGAAGATCGCTGTAAGGCTATTTAATATTTACGCTCTTTTCGTAAAAAGAACCGCTTGTACAAAGCAATTCAGCAATCGCAGGGTTATTGTTCGTCAGATGCCGATCTTCCCGCAGCGGCCCGACAGGGAGGAAAAAAAGAATTACCGGATGATTTTTGCTATCGGGATCTCGAGGATATCCTCGGCACCGGCAGCCTTGAGGTTCGGGATCAGGGTGTTCACCTCGCCCTTCCGTGCCACGGTCTGGATGTTGTAGTAGTCGATGCCATGCAGCCTGCTCACCGTCGGTTTCTTCAGGGCCGGGAGCACGGCGATGATCCGGTCCATGGCCTCATCCGGGACATTCATGGAGAGGAGCACCTGGTGGCGGGCATCGATAACCCCGAGCAGGAGGGTCACGATCTCCTCCATCGCTTTACGCTTCCCTTCCTCCTCGAAACTGTCCCGGTTGGCGATGATCACGGTGTAGGACTCCATGATCTGGCCGATGATCTTCAGGCCGTTCCTCCTGAGCGTCGTCCCGGTCTCGGTCAGGTCGACCACCACGTCCATCAGGTCCGGGACCTTGGCCTCCGAGGCGCCGAACGAATGGAAGAGCTGGACCGGGATCCCGAGCCGCCCGAAATATTCCCGGGTGATCTCCGGATATTCGGTGGTCACCCGGCTGTTCGGCCGGATCTGGGAAACATCCGTGATCGGTTCGCTCTCGTGCACCGCGACCACGATCTTGACTGTTCCCTCGCCGGTTTTGCTGTAGGAGAGGCGTGCAACCTCTCGCACCCGCGATCCGGTCTCCTTCACCCAGTCGAGACCCGAGATGCCGAGATCGAAGTAGCCCATCTCGATATACTTGGGGATCTCCTGGGGCCGGAGGATCTTCACCTTGTCGATGCGATGATCGGAAATAACCGGGTTGTAGTCCCGCTCCCCCCGTTTCACCTCGAGATCTGCCTCCTTGAAGAGCTGCAGGGTCTGCGCCTCAAGGCTGCCCTTGGGAAGTGCGATATTGATCATGGTGTACTCCCTTTGCCCGGGAAGGGAAAAAAGGTATTCAGGAGAGGGTGTGGATGATCAGGCCGGAGAGGAGCTTCGGTTCAAACCAGGTGGACTTGGGGGGCATGATCCCGTTCTCATCGGCGATGGAAAGAACCGTTTCAACGCGTACCGGCTGCATGGAGAAGGCGACCGCGTACTCGTCCCGGTCGACCATGCCTTCAAGGTCGGCGATCGGGCGGGCTCCGCCGAGGTACTGGAGCCGCTCGTCTCCTCTCGGATCCGTGATGCCGAGGATGGGCTCGAGAACCTCGCGCTGCAGGACCGAGACATCCAGTGCCGCGATGGGATCGGAAGGCAGCTCTCCCTTCGCCCGGCATTCGTACCAGGTGTGATCGATGTACATGTGCATGAGGTGACCGTCGCCCGGCTGGCGCGGGGTGATCTGGAAGGCCGATCGGTCGACCGGTCCGCAGGCAGAGATCGTGTACACTTTGGAAACCTCGTCCATGAACTCGCGGGAGGATCTTCCGGCAAGGTCCCGGACCATCCGGCTGTATCCGTGGATCCGGACCCCGGAATCGGCAAAGAGCACTCCCATGAAGCGATCCTCCTCACCGCCTCCGCCGCCCTCCTGGCGCCGCCGTTTCGCGACATTGACCGCCGATTTCGCCCGGTGGTGGCCGTCGGCGATATAAAGGCGGTCCACGGAGGAGAAGAGCGCCTCGATCCGGGCAAGGTCTCCGGGATCGGCGATCCGGAAGATCCGGTGGAGGGAACCGTCGTGCCATCGCACCTCGGCCTGCGGGGGGAGGATGTCTGCCAGCCCCTCGATCAGCCGGGCGAGCGATCCCGCGTCCCGGTAGATCAGGACCACCGGCCCGGTGTTGGCGTTCACCGCATCGATGTGCCGGGTGCGGTCTTCTTCCTTGTCGTACCGTGTCTGCTCGTGCCGGCGGATCGCTCCTGACTCGTAATCCTCCACCGGGAGGCAGCAGCACAGTCCGGAGAAGGTCTCTGCCCGGGTGACGACCTGGTAGATGTACATCGCCGGGGCCCCGTCATCTATGAACACCCCGCCGGACCGCAGGTCGTCGAAGAGCTGCCGGGCGCGGGCATACACCCGGCCGTCATGGGCCGGAATATCGGGAAGCTCGGCATCGGGACGGCTGATCCGCAGAAAACTCATCGGGTTCTCATTGATGATCGCGGCAGCCTCGTCAGCGGTGACCACGTCGTAGGGAACAGCTGCCACACGGGCTGCGGCCACCGGCTCCGGCCTGACCGCAGCAAAACGGAATATCTTCACCATGGTAAACCCGGCTCTCTCTACTCATTTCCCCTGTACCTATATTATTCCAGTGGCATACCTGTATAGGAGATCCATGGGCGGGGAGATTACCATCCGGAAGGCCCGGCAGAGCGATATCGGTGCTATTGCGGCAATCGAGGCCGAATCGTTCCCCGATCCCTGGAGTGCCGACGTATTCGCCGAGACGCTCGCCTACTTTCCCTCTACGTTCTTTGTTGCCGACCACCAGGGGAGGGTGGTCGGTTTCATAGCCGGAGGCATTGAGGACACCGGCGAAGAGGTCTATGGTCATATCTGCAACCTGGCCGTCACCCCCGCGTACCGGAAGCGGGGGGTGGGGAGGATGCTGGTCCAGCGTGCCGAGCGGCAGTTCGCCATCAACCTCGCAGCAGGGGTGCAGCTGGAAGTCCGCGTATCCAATTTTGCCGCCCAGCAGTTCTACCGCCGCCTCGGCTACCGGGACGTCTTCCTCATCGACCGCTACTATGCCAACGGGGAGGACGCGGTGGTCATGATGAAGTGGTTCCGTTTCTAGCGGCCCAGCTGCTGGTGGGCACGGGCCAGGTGCTGGGCCGCGAGCGCCCCGAGCAGGGAGAGCTCCCCGGCCAGGACCGCGCAGGCGATGATCTCGGCAAATTTCCTCGCGTGGGATCCCGGCGGACTCCCCCCGCCGGCCACACCGAGGAGGGTGAGGCACTCGTGCTGGGTGGCGATCCCGGTCCCGCCTCCGACCGTGCCGGCGGGGAGCGAGGGGAGCGTTACCGAGACGTAGACCCCGCCCTCGGCCGGATCGACCGTGGTGATGGCAAGACTCCCCTCCACCACGTGGGCGGGATCCTGCCCGCAGGCGATGAAGATGGCGGCGATGATATTCGCGGCATGGGCGTTGTAGCCGAGCGATCCTGCGCGGGCCGACCCGACCAGGTTTTTGCGCAGGTTCACTTCGGCGAGGGTCCCGGCGTCGGTCTTGAAAACCTCCCGGATCAGGTCGTCGGGGAGGAAAATTCCGGCGGCAACGGTCCGTCCCCTCCCCATGACCAGGTTGACTGCTGCCGGTTTCTTGTCGGTGCAGAAATTGCCCGAGAGCGCGATCAGCCGGGCGCCGGTGGCAGCCGATATCACTCCGGCGGCTTTCGCGCTGGCGATGGTCACCATGTTCATCCCCATGGCATCCTTGCTGTCGAACTCCAGGCGGACAAAGACGCTGGTCCCCCCCGTGGTGGTGGTGATCCCGGTGAGCTTCCCGTGCGAGGTGGTGCTCTCGGCTGCCGCGGCGATCTCCTCCCGGTGTGCGGCAACCCAGTCGCAGATCTCCCGGGCATGGGGGATGTCGCGGGCGGCAAAGACCGGCGCCCGGGTCATCCCGTCACGGAAGATACGGACCTCCGCCCCGCCCGCCCGGGTGATGGCCCCGCACCCGCGGTTCACCGAGGCCACCAGCGCACCCTCGGTGGTTGCCAGGGGGATGTAGAACGAGCCGTCTGCGTATTCGCCCTTCACCACGAGCGGTCCGGCAACTCCCACCGGGACCTGGACGGCGCCGATCATGTTCTCGCAGTTCTTGGTTGCCGCACGGTCGATGGGGATGGTGAACGATCCCGTCGCGGAGAGATCGGTGCCGGTCTCCCGCTCGATATAGATCCGCCGGACCCTGACCGCCTCCTCCGGCGGAAGCTCGGACTCGAGCGCGTAGAGTTTCAGCGACCCTTTTTTCAGCCTCTCGAGATAATCTTCCATGACTACTCATACGCTCCCAAGATAAATGAGGGTGGCTCAGGAAGGATGGACCAGGAACAGTGGGCGGTACGGGTGCCCCGCAGGCTCGGGGAGGATGAACGGCAGCGGCTCGCACGCGAGGGGCTCCTTGACCGGAGCCTCAGGCCGAGGGTCGATGGCGAAACGCTCCTCATCCCGGTGGTCGCGGAACTGGAAGGTGCGGAACGGGCATCCTTCCCGGCCCGCGGATCCGTGCCGGAACGTGCCCGGCACGAGCTGGTCGGGGGCATTGCCATCATGCTCGATGATGACCCGGTTGCGGCAGCGGAGCTGCTCGCCTCCCGGCCATCCATCCATACCGTGCTCCTTCCGGTGAGCGAGGTCGAAGGGGAGTACCGGACCCGCCGTTTCAGGCTGCTGGCCGGGGAGGATACCACCCGGACGACCTGCATCGAGTACGGGAAGCGGTTCGAGATCGATCTCTCGGAAGCCTACTTCTCCGCCCGGCTGGCTACGGAACGACAACGCATCGTCGCGCAGATGGGAGAGGGTGAGCGGGTGCTTGACCTGTTCTCAGGGGTCGGGCCGTTCGCCATCTCCCTTGCTGAGCGGGCCTCGCTGGTGGTGGCGGTCGATATCAATCCGGGCGCGGTCCGCCTCCTGGAACAGAACATCCGGCTGAATTCAGCCGTCAACGTGCTCGCGTTCCTCGGCGACGCCTCACGGATCCGCGCCCTCCTCCCCTGGTCCTTCGACCGCGTCGTCATGAACCATCCAACCGGCTCTCTCCCCTTCCTGCCGGACGCCTTCGCCCTCTGCCGGCCCGGTGGCTCGATCCACTGCTATATCCTCCAGGGTGCCGAAGGGGAGGCCCTGCCGGAGCTC
>JAAEET010000026.1 GCA_013415565.1 Methanomicrobiales archaeon | reverse complement strand
ATGAAATCTGAATAGAGAAAAATTCAATGCGGTAACCTTGAATTTTATGACCAAGTATTACCCT
Source organism: Methanomicrobiales archaeon (assembly GCA_013415565.1). Lineage (GTDB taxonomy): Archaea > Halobacteriota > Methanomicrobia > Methanomicrobiales > Methanospirillaceae > UBA9949. The sequence continues at coordinate 27,275 of JAAEET010000026.1, read as the reverse complement.
GCCAGGCAATCGACCTGACTTGTACAAATTTCTCAAAAAATTATGAATAGCTTAACATTATATACAAGGTAATTAATCACTGGTGGTTTTGAATAGACAAAATAAAGGACAAATATCTATTAAAACGGAAAATGTCTGTTTATTAAAAATGTTATTGAATTCTGGCACCCGGGGGCTGAATCGCGAAACCGCGGAGGATGACGATGATAAAAGAAACCTGAAAAAAGTGGTGATTTTTTTGGTCAGCTTAACTAGGATGGATCAATCCGAAACCACCTCTGGTAGCGTTGAGGTCCATTGTTTTCTGCTCCTGAATCTTCTAAAGGATTCCCATTTTCCATGTTCCGGAGAGAGGGTACTGGTAATCAAATATAGTAACCTTTGATAATGATGAAAATAGTACTGTTTCTCCCCCGGTTCCGGGAGAGCGCGGTCCTACAGTTTCGGTTTTGTCTTGAGGGCCTGGACCAGGAGCTCCACGGCAGCCTCCATATCGGCAGGATCGAGAACTTCGACAGGGGAGTGTATGTAGCGGGTGGGAATGGAGAGGGTGGTGCTGGGAATTCCTCCCCGCTCGAGATGAATCGCGGTTGCGTCCGTGGTCCCCCCCGAACCGACCTCCAGCTGGACCGGGATATCATGCTTCTTCGCCGTATCCTTCAGCCATGCGACCATTGTCCTGCTCGCTATCAGCCCCCTGCCGCTGGCATCCACGATCGTGATGATCGGACCCTTCCCCATCTCCACGGGTACATCCTTCTGGTCGATACCGGGGTGATCCCCGGGGAACGTGACATCGGTTGCCACGGCGCAGTCCGGGTCGATCGAAAATGCGCTTGTCCGTGCCCCCTTCAGTCCGACCTCTTCCTGCACGGTAAAGACACCGTAGATGGTGAAGGGCGACCTGACCTCCTGCAGAGTCCGGATCAGCACGGCCACCCCCGCCCGGTTGTCGAAAGCCTTGCCGGTCAGTCGCCCGTTGGCGAGCTCGGTCACCTGCCGGTCCATCGTTCCCGGTGTCCCGATCTCGATGCCGGCCTGCCCGGCCCCTTCCCTGCTCGTGACCCCGATATCGATGAACAGATCATCGACCTTGACCCCTTTCTTCCGCTCCTCCTCATCCATCTTGTGGGGAGGCTTTCCCCCGAGCACGCCCGGGACCGGGCCGTTTGCCCCGTGGAGGATGACCCGCTGGTTGTAGAGCGTCGGGGGATACCATCCGCCGAGGGTAACGAACCTGATGAAGCCCTTATCGTCGATCGATTTGACCATGAGGCCGATCTCATCGGTGTGGGCTGCGATCATGATCCTGAAGTCATTGCCCTTCTTCACCGCGATGAGGTTGCCGAGCGGATCCTCGTGGATCTCGTCGACGTGCTTCTTCAGTTCCCGCTTCACGATGGCCATTACGCTGCCTTCACTGCCGGAAAGGCCGTGGGCGTTGGAGAGTTTCTTCAGCAGCTCCCGTACCATCTCACTCACCGTGTGCAGCCCGTATCCGCCCGACCGCGGTCTGCAAATCGTCCCGCGAAATCGCGTAGTTCATCCTCGCGTACTCGGGTGCATTGCAGCCGAAAGCCTCTCCGGGTACGATGACCACGCCTTTTGCGAGGACCTTTCCGACAAGCTCCCTCCCCAGGGGAGCAAAGAGGTAGAAGGCCCCCCCGGGCAGGGGGAAGTCGAAGCCCATCTCTTTGAGTGCCCCATAGAGGAAGTTCCTGCGCCACCGGTACTCCTCCCGCATGTCAGTCACGCAGTCCTGGGGTCCGGTGTAGGCAGCCAGCGCCGCATACTGGGAGATCGAGGTCGCACACGCCTGGGCGTACTGGTGAACCTTCAGGCACTGCTCGGTGTACTCTTTTGGACCGGCGAGGTACCCGAGCCTCCAGCCTGTCATCGCGTAGGTCTTGCTCGCGGCATTCACCGTAATGACATCCTCGCCGAACCTGGCCGCGCTCGCATGCGTTCCTTCGTAGATAAAGTGCTCGTACACCTCGTCGCTCACCACCGTGACGCCGGCATCGTTGGCATATTCCACCAGGGCCCGGACTGACTCCTTGGTTTCAACCGCTCCCGTCGGATTCCCGGGTGAATTCAGGACAAATATCCGTGCACCATCGAGCTGGTGCTTTGCCGCTTCGGGATCGATGCAGAGATTCGCGTCCAGGGGAACCCCCTCGGGTCTCCCTCCGGCAAGGAGGGCGAGCGCCCCGTAGGACACAAACCCGGGATCGGCGAAAAGCACACGGTCCCCCTCCTCGACCAGGGCATGCATGATGATATGCAGGGCCTCGCTCGCCCCGGCGGTGACGATGATCTGGTCCGGCTGGTACTCGAGACCGTTCTCGGTCCTGAATTTCCCTGAGAGCGCGTCCCGGAGCTCCGGTATGCCCATGTTCGAGGTATATCCGGTCTTTCCCTCCCGGATTGCCCTGATCGCGCCTTCCTTGATGTGGTCGGGGGTATCGAAATCCGGCTGGCCGAGTCCCATGTTGATGGAACCTGGTCCGGCCGCTTCGAACAGTTTCCGGATCCCCGAGATTTCGATGCCGAGGCATCGTTCTGCAATGTGGTATTCCTTCATGCCGTCTCCTACTCGATATTTGCGTGCCGGTTCTTCAGTTCTTTCTCGTCCACCATGGATACCTCCATGAGTTGCGAGATGCAGGCGTCTGCAAAGACCATGGCGGCCGTTTCAAACAGGGTTCCCAGCGGTGCAAAGGACTTGTGTTCGCCGGTCATCTGCCGCACCTCGAACTCTGCGGTCTCATCCCTGATCTCGTCCCGCTGGTTCTCGATGATCACCAGGGCGTCCGCGAGCCTGCCGATCCGCGATTCCCGGTTTGACGTGATCAGCGCGATCCTCCCCCCGATCTCCTTCGCCGTTTCGGCTATATCGGCGATGGTCTTGGTGCGCCCCGAGCCCGAGAAGATGACCAGGAGATCGTTGTGGCGCATGGCCGGGGTGATGGTCTCGCCCACGACGTATGCGGTGAGACCCACATGCATCAGCCGCATGGCGAACGCCTTGGCCACGAGACCAGACCGTCCCGCACCCATGACATAGATCCGGTCGGCCGCGAGAATCTCCCTGATGAATGCATCGATCTCTTCATCCTGGATACGATCGGCGGTAGCCCGGATCCGTGACGCCATCAGCCGCATCATACCCTGCACTCTCTGCTTGTGCAACATTTCCGATCAGAATCCACCTGCATCCTACATGACGATTTCGCAGATGCCGGACTCACTGCTCATGATTTATATGCGCCCGGACGCAAACCCTTCTCTGATGAGCCCGGGGAGCGGAACCGGGTATGTCCCGCTCCCGGCATGAAGGTGAAGATAGCATGAGCAGTGAGCCGTACTTCACGGATGGCACGTTTACCCTGTATCACGGAGACTGCATCAGGATAATGGGGGAGTTTCCGGAGGAGTCGGTCGACCTCATCTTCGCCGACCCCCCCTACAACCTTTCCAACGGCGGGTTCACCTGTCAGGCCGGCCGGCGGGCACCGGTCGATAAGGGCGAATGGGACATTAGTTTCGGAATCGAGGAGGATTTTTGCTTTCACGATCGCTGGATCCGTGAATGCAGGAGAGTTTTACGGGCCAGCGGCTCGATCTGGATCAGCGGGACCTACCATTCCATTTATTCCTGCGGATTTGCCCTCCAGAAGAACGGTTTTCATATCCTGAACGATATCTGCTGGTACAAGCCCAATGCCCCCCCGAACCTCTCGACCCGCTACTTTACCGCCAGCCACGAGACCCTCATCTGGGCCCGGAAAGACCGGCACTCCCGCCATACCTTCAACTACCGGCTCCTCAAGACCGGAGACTGGCCGGAGGACGGCCTGAAAAAGGAAGGGCGGCAGATGAGGACCGTTTGGAGCATTCCTTCTCCGAGGGGTCTCGAGAAGAAGTACGGCAGCCACCCTACCCAGAAACCCTGTTCCCTGCTGAAACGGATCATCCTCGGCTCTTCCCGGGATGGTGACCTCGTCCTCGATCCGTTCACCGGGAGCTCGACGACCGGGATTGCCGCCTGTGCGACCGGACGGCGGTTCATCGGCATCGATACCGAACCGCAGTTCCTCGACCTCTCCCTTGCCCGGTACCGCGACCTCATCCGGTCACGGACCGGTGACGCGAGGAGCGTGGAGCCCGGTTGTGAGGACGACGGGGTGACCTGAAGTGCCCGGATATCCTCCCGACCCTGCTGCCCGGGCATCGGAACTCATTGACCGGGAGTATCCGTCCCTTGAGATGCTCTACCGGGAGTTCCATTCACATCCCGAGCTCTCCGGACAGGAGCAGTGGACCTCGGGGCGCCTCGCCCGGGAACTCCGGGAAGCGGGCTGTGAGGTTATCCGGGACATCGGGGGGACCGGGATTGCCGCGCTCCTCCGGAATGGGAACGGCCCGGTGCTGATGATTCGTGCGGATATGGACGCACTGCCAATCAGGGAGGAAACAGGTCTGCCCTGGCAGAGCCGGGTGACGACCGTGGACAGCCGGGGCCGTGAGGTCGGTGTTATGCACGCCTGCGGCCATGACCTCCATATGACCGCGCTTGTCGGGGCCGCACGGGCGCTTTCCGCGCTCGCCTCATCGTGGAGGGGGACGCTCCTGCTGATCGGCCAGCCGTCCGAGGAATCGGTCTCCGGGGCTGCCCGGATGATCGCAGACGGCCTCTACACCCGCATTGCCCGGCCGGACGCCGCCATTGCCCTGCATGTTGCACCCGATCTCCCCGCCGGGTGTGTGGGGTACCGGGAGGGGTTGATATCGGCAGGGGGGGAGTCGCTCGATATGGTGGTCCGCGGTATCGGCGGTCATGCCGCACACCCGGAAACGACCCGCGATCCCGTGGTCCTGGCCGCACAGATCATCCTCGCCCTCCAGACCATCGTCAGCAGGGAGATCGCTGCACCCGAGATGGCAATCCTGACGGTGGCCGCGGTGCACGGAGGCTCCAAGCATAATGCGATTCCCGATGAAGTAGTCCTCCAGGTCAACGTCCGCTACTTCAAACCGGAAATCCGTGACCATCTCCTTACCGCCATCCGCAGGGTGGCGGACGGGATCGCCCGGGCGGCCGGGCTTCCCCCCGATCGCCTCCCGAAGATCACGATTCTTCCGGAATCGGTCCCCCCGGTTGAAAACGATCCCGGGCTGACCGGGCGGGTGGCAGGAGCTTTTCTCAGGAGCTTTGGTCCGGACAGGGTCACGAAGATCGACCCGGCCACCGGCAGCGAAGACTTCGGGATCTTCGGAAAGGTGGACCCCCCGGTGCCGATCTGCTACTTCCGCGTCGGATGCGGAGACTCCGGAGGGTTCCTCCACAGCAGCATGTTCGCCCCGGACCCCGCGGTTATCAGGGATGCCTCCCATGCGCTGGTGATCGCAGCGCTGGAGATCCTTGCCCCGGGCGGACCGAGTCAGGAACGGGAGGGACGATAGTGCCGGATCTCCCCGAACGGGAGGAGATCGGTTCCTGAGAGGACGGAGACCGGCCCATGCCCGCAGCAGAGGAGACAGGCCTCCCTGCCTCCCTCATAGGAGCCGGACGAGTCACGTGCCAGGTCAAGGAGCCTGCGCCGTTCCTGTTTTGCCAGCTCGCTGTCGACGTTCACGGACGTGACCAGGATGACGGCAAGCGTATTGTACGCCGCCCGTTCGGGGGAGAGATGTCTGAAATTGATGACGGTATCTGCCGGGAAGAGGACCCCGATCTCCCGGCAGTACAGATATACCTGGCCGTGGAGGTGCCCGCCGAGCCCGCCGAGCACCTCGAACGGGTACCTGCCGATATCCACCGTCCCGATAACCGGAAACCCGGCCCGCTCACCGAGCGGGGTGGTCCCGAAGGAAACGACCTGCACGGGGGGGTTGAACCGGGAGAAGAGGTTGATCATCGTCGTATAGATCTCCTCGAGGACCGATGACTCGCTCCGCGAACCGTAGGCACGGTTCGCCGCCCTGATGATCTCCAGGGTCCCGGGGTGGAGGCGTGCCGGGACCGGGTAGGCTCCGCCCGCACCGCAGTGATCGGCGTCGGCATGGGTGATGATCAGGTCCGCGACACGATGGTCCCATCCCGGGATGAGGTCGTCAAGGAGCGATGCGATATCACGGGTGTAGATGCCGTATCCGGTGTCCACCATCGTGATCCCGTCCGGAGTATCCAGCAGGAAGATGCTCCCCCCGCAGGGCGGCTGGATGCAGTGCAGGGTGAGATCGGGTGCCAGCGGGATGGTCTGGATATCGGCGAAGAAACGGTCGGCGGTCGTTCCCGTGAGGGTCTTTCCGGTCAGGATGAAGCTCTCGAAGATCTTCCGCGGGTCTTCACCGAGATTCATCAGCTCCTGGACGGCATGGTTGATATCGCCGAGAAATGAGAGGAGGAACGGATCCTCCGAATCGCCGATAATCTCCCTGATCTGCTGGGCCAGGCGGAGGTAGAAGACCGTGTCGTCGAGCCTCTTTCCGGTGCCGTCGTATTCCAGGATCTCGATCGGGTACCGTGATTTCAGCGTGTCAAGAAGCCGTTCTGCTGCTGCATGTTCCTCGACAGAGAGCGTTATGGTCACCCGGTCGGGATGGCGTCCGCGATCATCGAAATCGATGTACGAGATATTGGCCCGGGACGACGTGGTGAGATCGAGGAATGCGGAGAGGGCGCCGGGTTCGTGGGGAAGATGGAGGGAGAACTTGAGGACATGCAGGGGCCGGAGGGTATCCTGGAGGTACCCGAGGGCAGCAAGCCCCTGCTCGATCCGGGAGTAGGACGCTTCCGGGCAGGTGACCTCGAAGAAGACGGTATGGGGGTCGATCCTCTGGTCGAACTGTACGCGGTTGATGTTTCCCTGTTCGCGCGTAATCAGTGCTGCAGCGGTGTGGAGTGCACCGGGATCATTGGGCATTTTTGCGATGAATGAGTATTTCGCCATGAATCCACCGCGAAGTGCCAGAAGAATCTGACGTGCATGCACATCATACTTATCCCGTCCAGGGATCCCTGAGAAGGGGCGGGAGGGGGGAGTCCCGCTCACCCGTGGTCGAACTCCTCGTGTTCCATGAGAAGCGACCCGAAAATAATCTTCTCGAGAACCTGGGAGACATATTTAATTTTCTGCGCCTGCTCCATGTCCATGGTCCGGTTGATGTCGGAGTAGACCTGGAGACGCAGCAGGGCAAACCGGAGGCGATCGAGATCTTCTTCGGAAAATGTCATCGCTTTCCGGTAGATTATCTCGAGGGAACCGGGAAAGCGCTGGATATCGGCAAGGACAGCCAGGATGTCATCATAGATATCAAGGGGTTCTCTGCCCCCCTCCAGCACGTCCCGGAACTTCATCTACTCCTCAACTGCCTTTACAAGCTGTTCCATGACCGCATCAACACTCTTCCAGGTGGGGCTGTCCTTGCTCCGGATAATGAACGGCCTGCCCTCGTCGCCGGCTTTCCGCAGGCCGGGATCCAGGGGGATCGATCCCAGGAACGGGACACCCAGCTGGTCGGCGATCTTCTTTCCCCCGCCGCTGCCGAAGAGGTCGATCTCCCCGTGGCAGTGAGGACAGAGCATGACGCCCATGTTCTCGACGATACCGATCACCGGTATCTCGAGCTTCTCCACGAACTTGGCTGCCTTGAGGGCATCCATGGTCGCGACATCCTGCGGGGTGGTGACGATCACCGCTCCGCGGACGTTGGGGGCAAGCTGGATGATGGAGAGGGCCTCGTCCCCGGTTCCGGGCGGAAGGTCAACCACCAGGAAGTCGAGCGGCCCCCAGTCAACTTCCGAGAGAAACTGCGAGATCGCGCTCATCTTCATCGGTCCCCGCCAGATGACCGGCGTGCTGATGTCGGGGAGGAGGAATCCCATGGAGACCACGGCAAGGTTCCCGGTCACGCGTACCGGCTCGATCATGTTGCCGAGCGTGGTGAGCCGGTGGCCCTCGATCCCGAGCATCTTGGGAACATTGGGACCATGAATGTCGAGGTCCATGAGGCCGGTCTTATAGCCGTGAGATGCGAGAGAGAATGCCAGGTTGACCGATACTGTCGATTTCCCGACGCCGCCCTTCCCGGAGAGAACGAGGATGACATGCCTGACATCGATGTCCGCTTTCCCGGGAAGTCCCGCAGCCGTGCCTTTCGCCGTATCGCAGGTCGCAGCGCTCGGGCATCCCTCACACTTCTGGTCGCATTCTCCGGAAGCTGGTGTCTCTTTGCCACTCATTAAAAATCCTCACTATTTGCCTGTCATTCCTAAGAGGGGATAGAAAAATAAAGATATATACTTACAGGCAAAGGTGACCGCTAAATTTCCGTCGTATGCCGATTTCTCAGGCTTTATTGTGCATCGAGGACCTGGTTGCAGAGGCGGTCCGCCTTTCCGATCAGGGGGTGCTCCCGGGGAACGGACCGGAAGGAGACCTCTCGGAAACGCCGGGCGAGAATCTTCGCCTCATCGTAGAGCGGCCTGAGGCGTGGTGACGAAACCCGGTAGGTGCCGGTCATCTGCCGGACCATCAGCTCGCTGTCCGAGAAGACCTCCACGTATCCCGCCCCCCGGCGTCCGGCAGCGGAAAGCCCCGCGATCAGTCCCCGGTACTCAGCTTCGTTGTTGGTGCCCACGCCGAGGAAGACCGCACGCTCCTCAACCACCTCGCCACCGGCAGTCACGAGAATATACGCGCACGCAGACGGGCCGGGGTTCCCCCGCGATGCACCGTCCGTGTAACAGGCAAGGGTGCCGGATTGGCCGATCTCCATTTGATCATCAGCTTTTCAGGGCATTGGTTATGGTTCTTTCTTCCCCGGCCCGGAGCAACGCCTAAATATCCGTCAGGAGACATTTGAGTCCATGGACAAGCTGGTCGTATCGCTCGATTTCCTGACCTTTCCCCCGACCTATACCTGCGACGGGGAGAACATGTCACCCCGGATACGGATCAGGGGACTCTCGGCTGCATCCGTCGCGGTAATGGCCGTCAATCCCTTCCAGCCCTCCTGCTGCTCGTTCTGTCCCTGGCTGATCTGGAACCTCCCTCCATCCGGCGAGGTCCCTCGCGGGATTCCCCAAACCGGGACAGTGACGGTGCCGGTTTCCGCGGTGCAGGGCAGGAATGATTTCGGTAATCTCGGGTATGACGGTCCGTGCCCCCCGCCCGGATTCACGCACCGTTACACCTTCAAGGTATACGGTCTCGATACCCTGCTCGACATCCAGCCGGGCGCGACCAAGGCCGGCCTGATCGCTGCGATGCACGGCCATGTCCTCCAGTTCGGGGAGACTGCTGCACTGTACTCGCGGTGAACAGCTGGCGAATAAAAAAGACGTATGGATGAGATGGTTCAGTCGATATCGAGCTTCTTCTTTCCCAGTGCCTCGATATAGGGCAGCTCCTTGCCGACCTCGAAGAGGGCTGCCTTGTCCGGGGGAATTGTCACCTCGAAATTGGTGTAGTCCTTCATGTCCATGAGGGTCGCCGTCGAACCGCTTACGGTGATGACCTGCCCGCTCTTCCGTTCGACGACCGGCACGTAGGTCTTTGCCGAAACCGGCTGGACAATGGATCGCTTTACGCCGTCAAAAAGTCCGACGGCATCAATCCGGGCTTTTGCCGCGCCGTGCTTGCCGGGCTTCGATATCGAGATACCGAGAATCTTGCAGGGTTCGTCATCGATCACCACCCAGCGGCCTTCTTTCAGCTTACCTACTTCTGTCTGCTCTTTCATGGATTCACACTCGAAATAATGAGTACTTAGTTTATCTTTATATTATTAGATAAAATACACCCTACTAGTCATCCGGGACCGTTATCATGGACTTCCTCACCTGCTGCAATGAACTGGCCGACACGGTCGCTGAAGCGATACAACCCCTTGTAGGCACTCCGGAAGCCGGTGAGAGAACCGGTATGGGGGCGGACGGCACCCCGACCCAGCGGATCGATCAGGTCGCCGAGTCCTGCATCCTTGCCTACCTCGAAGACCACCCCATGGCACGGACGCTGATCAGCGAGGAGGCGGGGAGGGTGGATCTGGGGGGGACGTCAGGAACTCTCTTTGTGGACCCGGTCGACGGCACCTACAATGCCGTGACCGGAATCCCGTTCTATGCCCTCTCCGTCGCGTATGCCGAAGACGGCCTTATCCGGAATGCGTATGTCAGGGACCTGGCCGGGGGAGAGACCTTCAGCGCTGAGCGGGGGGGCAAGGCATTTCTCGATGGAAAGCCGATAACCGTATCGGCCACTACCGCACTGGAGAAGAGTGCGCTTTCCCTCTACGGGCGAAAGTTTGATCCGGGAAGAGTGCTCAATCTCGGCCAGAAAGTCCGGAGGTGGCGTCTGCTCGGGGCCTCGGCACTCGAACTCTGCTACATCGGCTGCGGGAGGATCGACGGATTCATCGATCTCCGGGGGACCCTGCGGGTGACCGACGCCGCTGCCGGGATGCTGGTCTGCACGGAAGCGGGGGGGAAGGTGAGCGACCTCGATGGAAAACCCCTGGTCTTCCCGGATGAAGTGACCATCGGGAAGTGCATGGTGGCGACAAACGGCATTATGCACCGGAAAATCATCGAATACCTGAGGTGAATGGCATGAAGTTTCTGCTGGTCTCGCGCATTGACAACCGCGAAGCGCTCTCCTTTACGGAAACGCTCGGAAAAAGGCTGAAGGATGCGGGTCACCGGGTCTTTTTCGAAGAGGAGACCGCCGCCGGCCTCGGCATTCCCGGCATCCCGCTGGGGGGAGCGGATCCCGACCTGGTCGTTATCGTCGGAGGAGACGGCACCATCCTGCTCACGGTGCAGAAGATGCCACGGCAGCTCCCGATCATCGGCATCAACTGGGGTGAAGTCGGATTTCTTGCCGATGTGGAACCCGGTGAGGCCGCCGATGTTCTCCTTGCCATATCGGACGGCTTTTCCGTCGAACGGAGAATGAGGCTCTCGTTCCTGGTCGAGGGCCGGCATGCAGGCGATGCCCTGAACGAGGTGCTGGTGGTGACCAGCCGGCCGGCGAAGATGCTCTCGTTCGGTGTCATCATCGACGGGGTCCTCTCCGAGCAGTTCAGGGCGGACGGACTCCTCATCAGCACCCCGACCGGTTCAACCGCCTACGCGATGAGTGCCGGAGGTCCGATTGTCGATCCCCGGATCGAAGGCGTGCTCCTGGTGCCGCTCGCTCCGTATATGCTCTCCTCCCGCCCCCATGTCATCAGCAGCGACCGGAGTCTTGAGATACGGCTGGAGAGTTCGAAACCGGCAACCATGGTCATCGACGGGCAGAAGAGTACCGATCTCGGGACCCAAGCCACGATTGTGGTCAGGAAATCCCGTGATCCTGCCCTCATCGTGGACATCGGGCGCAACTTCTTCGGAAAGGTAGACCAGAAACTCAGACGCCTTTGACGGAATGGGCGATTTTATCAGCTCTTTTGCAGAAGATCGGTGCACACGAGGTGATGAACTGTGCAGGAAGGCATCATGGAAAAGACTGACTTTGCCGGCGCATCCGAAACATTCAGGAAATCACTCGGCCTGAAACATTCTCCGGTGGCACTCCGGTTCGTCCATACCAGGGAGGAGATCCCTGCCGGTATGGAGAAAATTGACCGGACGGTCCGGCACTGCCAGATGGTGAGTATGGCACGAAAAGAAGGCAGGATCTTCTATGCCACTGATGAGAACCATGAATGTTTCGGCGGCGCCTGGGCCCTCGGCCTCCGCCAGATCTCGGAGTCCCTCAAAACCGGCGAATTCTACTTCAAACTCGGCAAATTCGGGAGTGCTCCGGCCTGCAAGCGGACCATTGATCATATTCCGCACCTGGAATCAGGGTATACCTACGCAACTCTCTATGCCCCGCTTGAGTCGACCCCCTTCGTTCCCCACGTGGTGTTCATCGTCGCTTCACCCCGGGTGATGCTCAAGCTCGCCCAGGCAACCCTCTTCCGGCTGGGAGGGCGGATCAGCTCCGAGTTTTCCGGGATCCAGTCTGTCTGTGCCGACGTATCTGCGCAGACCTATCTCTCAGGCCGGCCAAACTTCTCTCTCGGCTGCGATGGTTCACGGAAGTTCTCGGGAATCGAAGACGACGAGATGGTGATGGGTTTTCCGGGAGAGCTCCTCACCGAGATGCTTGAGGCGGTACGGATCGTAACCCAGGCACCGGGATCGAAGAAATAACCTCTTTTTCAGGCGCCTGAGCGCCCGGCGACAACGACGGTGATATTATCCCTGCTCTTCACCTGCGCCGCTTCGATCAGCGCGTTGCAGACCGCAGGATAGGCTCCTTCTGCGAGAATGGCAAGGATCTCCTGCTCGGTCAGACCATCGAGCAAACCGTCAGAGCAGAGAAGGATCCGGGCATTCCCGAGCCGGCAGCTGGTGATGTCCGCCCGATCGCCTTCCCGCCCGATAATGCGGGTCACGATATTTTTGAGCGGGTGACGTTCCGCCTCGAGGGGGGAGAGTATCCCCTCTTCTACGAGTTCCTGGACCCGTGAATGGTCGCGGGTCAGCCGTTCAAGCCGGTCTCCGACACGATATGCCCGGCTGTCCCCGATATTCCCGATAATGCAGTGATCTTCGGTTCCGGTAATCAGGGCTGCGACCAGGGTGGTTCCCATTCCCTGCCACTCTTCCTCCTGGCCGGAGGCCGAGATCATCCGGTGGTTCGTCTCCCGGAATGCCAGCTCCATCAGGGCTTCCAGGGATTCCTGATCGGGGTTCGGGAGTCTCGAGAGCTGGTCGTGCACGATCTCGCCGAGGGTCCGGACCGCAAGCCTGCTTGCCACCTCTCCTGCCGGGTGCCCTCCGAGTCCGTCCGCGACTGCGAGCAGCAGGATCGTCCCCGAGGGGTGGGAGATCCGGCGAACCTCACAGGCATCCTCATTACCTGGCCTGATGCCGGCGATTGACCGGCTGCAGGCATGGAACCGGTATCTTTCCATGCGATGTTCTGCTCCGGGATGACGGGATATTTCTTAGGAGAAGTTGTGCACTGTTCCTCTTTTATTCTTTTGAAAGACTCATTTTTCCCCGGGTCATTTCCGGAGCACCAGAATTCTCCGCGTCAGGCTCCGGTGAACCCGCTGGGAATAGGAGGCAATGATCTCCATAACCTCACCGGCGTGCCGCGAGATGTCACGGTGGGTGACGACCACCGCCCTCCTCCGGGGAATGAGCACACGCCGGATCTCTTCGAGCGCTTCCCCGTACAGGAGATCAAGACTCCCTGCGGCGATGGAGACCGACTGGCCGTAGGGAAGATCGGTTGCAACGGCATGGACAGCCGAACTCCGGATCGGAAGGGAACCGGCATCCGCCCGGAAAAAAAACCCTTCCGGCACGTTCCTCCTGCTCCCCGCCACCATGAACGGATCGATATCACTCCCTGCACCCTGTGCACCGATCAGGTCCGCTTCGAGGACCATCCCCCCGGTCCCGCAGAACGGATCGAGCAGGATCTCCTCCCTGCGGACGAGGGAGATATTGACCAGAGCCCGGGCCATCCGGGGCATCATGACCCCGGGGTGGAAGAATGCCCGGCTTCCCGGCCTCCGGAACTCGTAGGAACCACGGTCGATCCTCCGGACCAGCCTGCCGAGGTAACACCGGTCGCCGGAGCATACCGCGCGGTATTCGCTGTCGGGGTTTTCGAGGCGCACCCTGCCGCCGATGAGGGAGCCCATCAGGCGCTCGAGATCCGGAACCGGTTCATCGAGGAGCGATCCCTCGATCTTCTTCACCCTGGCGGCGTAGCTGCCTTCGGCGTTCAATGCCAGATCCCTCAGCATGCCGGTGAATGAACCGCGATCGGCCTCGCACTCGCCGATATACTCGAGAAGGGCATGGGTGAGTGAGAGCCGGGGGAGATCATCCGGGTGCCTGCAGTCCACCACCGCGACCTGCGGCCTCCGGTCGAGAACCTCGCCGATCAGGTCCAGTTCCGCGAACGGCAGCCCCGGATGCTCACCAGAGAGCTCGGCAATGAGCTTCATCTCCATACCATGGGGAGGGGGGAGTCAAAATAGCTCGTGACGGGAAAGCACGGTGCCGGCCGGGAACCGGCAGGGATTATTTCTTCCCCATGAATCCGGAGAAAAATCCCTTCTTCTCCTGCCCTGCCCGGGATCCTTCGACTTCGAGGATCTTCTCATAGAGTTCCCTGAGTTCGGGAGTGAGCTGCCGGGGAATGCGGACTTTTACCCGCACCAGGAGATCGCCGGGCCTTCCCCTTCTCCTGACCCCCTCGCCCGCGATCTTCAGGGCGGTATCATGCTGGATCCCGGGCGGAATGGTGAGCTCGACTTCTTTATGATCGATGGTCTCCACGACGATCATCGAACCAGCGGCCGCCTGGGCAGGGCTGATCTCGGCCTCCATCTCCAGGTTGTCACCATGGCGGATGAACCGGTCATGGGGCCGTACCATGATCTCGATGAAGAGATCGCCGTTCGGTGCCCCGTAATCTCCTGCCTCGCCATACCCTTCCATACGAAGGCGCATGCCCGAATCAATGCCTGCCGGCACCCGGACCTGGACCTTCCTCCGGACCTGCGTGACACCGCTCCCCCGGCAGGCAGGGCACCTGGTTTCAGGAACCTTTCCCATGCCCCGGCAGTCCGGACAGGTGCTCATCCTGACAAACTGGCCGAAGATCGACTGGGTCATCTGGCGGATCTGTCCGCTTCCCCCGCAGGTTGCGCAGCTGACCCGTTTTTTCGTCTCGCTCCCGGTACCGTCACATTTTGGGCACGGTTCGGTATGGGAGACCTCGATCTCCTTCTCGGTTCCGAATACCGCTTCCTCGAGGGTGATCTGGAGCCTCATGAGGAGATCGGCACCGGCCCGGGGGCCGGACTGGCGCGGCCCTCCGAATCCTCCGCCAAAAAAATCGAAAATGTCGCCGAAACCGCTGAAGTCCGCAGAGAACCCGCCAAAGCCGCCTCCCCCTGCATACGAGCCCCGGGAAGCGCTGGTGTACCCCTCATGACCGACATGGTCGTACTGCGCGCGCTTCTGTGGATCGGAGAGAACGCTGTAGGCCTCGTTGATCTGCTTGAACCGCTCCTCGGCACCCGGCTCCTTGCAGACATCAGGATGGTATTTCCGGGCAAGGGTGCGGTAGGCTTTCTTTATCTCCTTCTCATCGGCATTCTTCGGGATCCCCAGGATCTCGTAGTAATCACCCGCTGCCATTGCCTCACTCGTCTTTCATGGTGTAATCGGCATCAACAACGGTGTCGTCTTTTCCGGCCGCCGTTCCCGGCTCCTCTCCGGCTTTTGCCTGCTGTTCTGCCTGCACCTTCTGGTAGAGCTTGGTGGTGACCCCGTATACCGCTTCGGTGAGCGCCTCCATCTCTTTCCGGATCGCTTCGGTATTATCCTCCTCGAGCGCTTTTCTGACCGCATCCACGCCTCCCTGGATCTTCTCCCGGTCGGCGGGTTCCATCTTGTCCCCGCTCTCCTTCAGCATCTTCTCGGCATTGAAGACCGCGGAATCGGCCAGGTTCCGGAGCTCGATCTCCTCGCGTTTCGTCTTGTCCTCGGACTCAAACTGTTTCGCAGCGTCCACCATCCGCCTGATCTCGTCTTCCGAGAGCTTCCTGTCGCCCTTGATGGTGATGGCCTGCTCATTGCCACTACCGAGATCCTTTGCCGAAACATGGATGATGCCGTTGGCATCGATATCGAAGGTGACCTCGATCTGGGGGATTCCCCGCGGTGCGGGGGGAATGCCGGTCAGCTGGAACCTTCCGAGGGTGAAATTGTCCTTGGCAAGGGCACGCTCGCCCTGGACCACATGGATCTCGACGCTGGTCTGCCCGTCCGCGGCGGTGCTGAAGATCTGGCTCTTCCGGGTCGGTATGGTCGTGTTCCGCTCGATGAGCTTGGTGGCAATCCCGCCGAGCGTCTCGATTCCCAGGGTGAGGGGGGTCACATCGAGGAGAACGATATCCTTGGTCTCCCCGGTGAGAACTCCTCCCTGGATCGCGGCTCCGAGGGCCACGCATTCATCCGGGTTGATCCCCTTGTCGGGCTCCTTGCCGAGGATTTTCCGGATCGTTTCCTGGACCAGCGGAACGCGGGTGGATCCGCCGACCAGCAGGACATGGTCGATCTGCTCCGGTTTCAGCTTTGCATCGCTCAGTGCCTGCCTGACGGGCTGGACCGTTGACTCCACGAGATCCCCGATGAGCTGTTCGAGTTTGGCCCGGGTAAGGTCGATGTCCAGGAACTTGGGTCCCGAGGGTGTGGAGGTGATGTACGGCAGGTTGATGGTGGTCTTCATCTTCTGGGAGAGCTCGATCTTGGCATTCTCGGCCGCATCCCGGAGCCGCTGCATGGCGATGGGATCGGAGGTGAGATCCACGCCCTCCTTCTTTTTGAACTCCTCGACCAGCCAGTCCATGACCCGCTTGTCGAAATCGTCCCCGCCGAGATGGTTGTTACCGGAGGTCGCCTTCACCTCAAAGACCCCGTCGCCGAGGGTCAGGATTGAGACATCAAACGTCCCGCCCCCGAGGTCATAGACGAGGACCGTCACATCATGCTCCTTGTCGATACCGTAGGCCAGTGCACTCGCCGTGGGCTCGTTGATGATCCGGAGTACCTCAAGCCCGGCAATCTTGCCGGCATCCTTGGTTGCCTGGCGCTGGGCATCGTTGAAGTACGCGGGGACGGTGATCACCGCCCTCGTGATCTTCTCCCCGAGATATGCCTCGGCGTCGATCTTCATCTTCTGCAGGATCATCGCCGAGATCTCCTGGGGGGTATACGACTTGTCATCGATCGTCGTCTTTTCGGAGGTTCCCATCCGCCGCTTTATGGACTGGATGGTCCGGATGGGGTTGGTGATCGCCTGCCGCTTGGCAAGGCTTCCCACCAGCCGCTCGCCCTCCCGGGTAAATGCGACGACAGACGGGGTGGTTCTCCCGCCCTCTGCATTCGGGATAACGATCGGTTTTCCTGCCTCCATGATGGCCATGCAGGAGAATGTGGTCCCGAGATCGATTCCAAGAACTTTATCCTTTGCCAATCTACTCACCTTCTTTTCCCTTCGATACCGCCACTTTGGCGCAGCGTATTACTCGATCATGCATACGGTATCCCTGGCAGAACTCCTCGACGACAATCCCCTCATCACGGTCCGAGGGGATGGAGGCCACGGCATCGTGTTCGGCGGGATTGAAGGGTTTTCCCACCGATTCAAGCGGCCGGATGCCATGCCGTTCGAGGATGCTTTTGAAGAGCTTGTGGATCTGGACCAGTCCTTCACGTGCTCCCGTGTCTTCTTCTTTCAGGGCCCGTTCGAAATTGTCGATCACCTCAAGGAGCTCGATGGCGAATTCCTCAATGGCAAACCTGACCCGGAGATCGAGGTCCCGTTCGGTCCGTTTCCTGAAATTTTCAAAATCGGCAGCAAGACGAAGGAACCGGTCATTCAGTTCCTGGTACTCTCTCTGCAGCTCCCCAGGGGAGGGGGATGCCAGTTCGGGGGAAGATTCGTCGTTCTTTTCCTGAACTGACTCAATAAATTCCTCCTCTGTATCCTGAGCCATAGGTCGATCAGATATTTATTGCATTGTAGTTCTATAAAATCATTCCCATATTTACACGCCGGACGACGACGGAATATGACCGGTTTTCGATCGGCAGATGGCCTGGATGAGGAGCAGGAAAAGAGAGGTCGGGATGTGTATAATCCGAACCCTGTCATCCGGCCTTCGCTTTCTTCTCCCGGAGAAGCTCCCTCATTTTCGGGGGAGGATTTTTCCACCGCCACAGCCCGCAGCTGATGAACTCGGGGGGGAGATGCCGCCGTCCTGCCTGCTCCTTCAGCACCGAGATCCAGCGGCGGTGCAGCTCGGGGTGGGCGGTCCTGACCAGTTCAAACTCGCTCTCCAGCATTGCCGGACACATCCAGCACCCGACGCGTTCGAAGCCCTTCTCATAGAGCGGATTTTCAGCGAGATCACGCCACCAGATGTAGAGGAAGACTTCGAGCGCACGCCAGTTCCTGATAGGGGAGATGTTCAGCTGACCGGGGTGGTACGGATTCTCGCAGACTGACGGCAGGCCTGCCCGTGAAAATGATTCGTACCAACGGTTTCCCTGGATAGTGACGCACTCACCCTGGTCACCCAGCCATCGTTTCACCGGGAGGAGCTTCACCATTTCGCAGCACCAGCGGTTGTCCTTGGTCGGCAGACCCTGCTTCCCGATATGCCTGAGCAGTCCGCCTCCGGTGAGCCGCACGGGTATCTCCTGTTCTTCCACGAAGGAGAGTGTTTCGGGAAATTCCATCCCGGTATCAACAAAATAAAACTCCGTCACTCCCGCTTTCCGTGCAAGCTCGAGCGCCGCGGTGCTGTCCTTTCCTCCCGAGAAGGATACATTCACGCGCGGGCGGTCGTTCATATGCTGCCGGATGAACCGGATGGCATGCCGCTCAAGGTTCTTCAGATGGAACCGGTTCTTTTCCACCGCACTGTCCCATCCGGGATCGGGGTATTCTTTCTCAATGACCGTGCCGAGTTTCCGGATCTTCAGGAATCCTTCCGAGAGGAACCCCGTCCCGGCCTGGCCGCGGAACCGCACGATCACCGGCCCGTCGGGGATATTCGTCCGTACCGGCAGCCGCTTGCCCCCGATTCTCCGGTCGGCGATTGCTTCTCCTCCGCGGTATGCGGCCTCGAGATCGATGACCCCGGCCCGGGCGCGGGGGAGGAGGAAGGGGAGCGCTTCCAGTTCGGGGACAAAGGTCCAGCGCTTTTCGCAGGGATGAAACGAGAGCCATCCGAACCGGGCCCCGTTGGCGATCACCAGATCGTTCCGGTCAAGCCCGCCGGTCTTGTTGAAGAGGACGATCTTGGGGAGATCCCCGGTCCCGAACCGCTCCGTGAGGATGGTGGTGAGAATCTTCCGGTCGGTACTGAGTGCAGGGCGGACATCATAGGGGCGGAGAAGGGGCATCCGCTCTCCCTGCTCCCCGCAGGCACATGACCGCCCGAGGAGGGGTACATTGCAGCGGGGACACCAGTACAGGACCTTCTTGACCGGGGGCTCTCTCATCGTACCCACACATTGCGCAGCGGAGGGGATAACCCTTCACAAGGAAGAACCCGCTCCCGATCTGGGCGGGGGACGTCCCCCGGCCCGGGCATCAACCTGATAACCGATCATGGCACAGTAGTTCACATGAAGTGGGCTCTGATCTCAGTATGGGACAAACGGGGGATCGTGGACCTGGCCCGGGCGCTCGCCGACCACAAGGTCGGGATCCTCTCGTCCGGCGGCACCGGAAGCCTGCTGCGTGAAGCAGGCATCGATTTCACCGAAGTTGCGGCATACACCGGTTCTCCCGAGATGATGAACGGACGGGTCAAGACCCTCCATCCCAAGGTGCACGGGGGTCTGCTCGGACGGCGGGGAGTGGATGATCCGGCAATGTCCGAACAGGGGATCCACCCCATCGACCTGCTGGTTGCGAACCTCTACCCGTTCGAGGAGATGTCGGTCACCATTTCCGATCTCGCTCACCTCACCGAGTACATCGATATCGGCGGACCGGCCATGATCCGGGCAGCGGCAAAAAATTTCCGCGATGTTGCGGTGATTACGGATCCGGCCGATTACGGACTTGTCCCGCATGCCCTCGAATCAGGGGGCTTTTCAGAAGAGCAGCGATTCGCGCTGGCAAAGAAAGCCTTTGCCCTGACCGCAGCATACGACGCTGCGATCAGCAATTACTTCCAGACGGTCGGCCGGGATCTTCCGGAAGTATTCACCATGCAGGTACGGAATGGCAGGAGGCTCCGGTACGGTGAAAATCCGCATCAGCGGGGCGCAGTCTTCGGGGAGACGGGTATCGCCGCCGCAGTCCCGCTCCAGGGAAAGGAGATGTCCTACAACAACTACCTCGACCTCCATGCCGCCGCAGGACTGGTGCGCGAGTTTGAGGAGCCTGCAACGGTCATCGTGAAACACAACAACCCCTGCGGGGCTGCCGTTGGTGACTATCTCCTCGAAGCCTATGTCCGTGCCCGCGATGTCGATCCCGTCTCGGCCTACGGATCGGTGGTCGTCGTCAACCGTGAGGTCGCCCTTCCGCTTGCCGAGGAGATCTGCTCGACTTTCGTCGAGGTGATCGCTGCCCCGTCCTTCACGCCCGACGCCCTCTCGGCCATGAAGAAGAAGGAGAACATGCGGGTCCTGGTCCTTCCCGGACCATCGACGGGACCGGAACTCCGGACCATCGACGGGGGCCTTCTCCTGCAGGAGACTCCCCCCTACCAGGAGCACTGGGAGGTGATCACCGACCGGGACGCCACGCCGGAGGAACTCCGGGCGCTCACCCTGGCCTGGAAGGTCTGCAAGCATACCCGGAGCAACACCATCATCTTTGCCGATCAGCAGCGAACGCTTGGAATCGGAGCCGGACAGATGAGCAGGGTGGACGCCGCAAAGATCGCTATCGACAAATCCCTCTTTTCCCTTGTCGGATCGGTCGTCGCATCCGATGCATTCCTGCCGTTTCCCGACACCCTCGAGATTGCGGCGGCCGCCGGGGCGACAGCGCTCATCCAGCCGGGGGGATCGATCCGGGACGCCGATGTGATTGCGGCGGCAAACACCCTGGACATGGCCATGATCTTTACCGGCGTGCGCTACTTCCGGCACTAGGATCAGCCCCGATATCTTTTTTTCGATGTTTCCTGAATCTCTATGGAATATTGTAAAAAAAGGCTGATAGTATGGATATTGGTACATTAATCGGCGACTCCTTTGAGTACGCGAAAGATGGTCTTCTCGGAAACCCGGTGACGTGGATCCTGTTGATCGTGCTCTCGATCCTGCCCGTCCTCCCCTTCATTCCCGTTGTGCTCCTGATGCTCCCCTCACTTATGACAGGCACGATGCCCGATATTCCGACCCTCATCGGAATGTTCGCTGTTGCATTTGTTGTCGCACTCCTTCTCGGGACATTCTACATGGGCTACATGCTGAAAATATTCCGGGGAGAGACACCGCTCCCTGCGGTCTCCGGTTACGGGAGGATGTTTTCAGACGGTATCGGGTATCTCGCAATCGAGATTATCTACGCCATCCCGGTTCTCATCATCCTCGGTGTCACCATCGGAGGCGCACTCATGGCCGCACTTTCAGCAGGGCCTGATTTTGGAGCCCTCCTCCCGCTCATCGGCGGTGTCGTAATCGGGATATTCATCGCACTGATCGTTGGCTTCATCATCGGGCTCATTGCCACCATCGGGATTATCCGGTTCTCCAGGACGGGCAGGATGGGTGAGGCGTTCAATTTTTCAGCCATCACGGGCACCATCGGGAGAATCGGGTGGGGATCCTACATCCTTGCCCTGATCATCGGGGTTGTCATCATCGTCATCGTCCAGCTGGTTCTCGGGATGATCCCCTATCTCGGCGGGATCCTCCAGCTGATCGTTTCACCGTTCGTTACCGTTTTCTTCACACGGTATATCACGCTCGTCTACGAGAGCGGTGAGCCGCCAGCCCCTGCTCCGGCACCGGCAGTCACTCCCTGAACATTGCCACGCGATGCACAGCACCCGGTTCTGAAACCGGAATATCCCCTTTTCTCCACTCACAATCCCTCCATTTCCTATCATCGTTTTTTATCCTCCTTTCCCGATTATACACCTGAAACAGAGAAGGTGAAATCAAATGGACATTGGCGATATGCTCAGTGATTCACTGAACTATGCAATCGAGGCGGTCTGGCAGAAATGGGGCCGGTGGATCCTGCTCATCGTATCTACCATCATCTTTCCGCTTATCCTCGGCTACGTGATGGAGATCTACCGCGGCACGAAGCCGGCACCGGAGCTCCGGAACTGGGGAAAGCTGTTTATCGACGGCCTGAAACTGATCGTGGCATGGATTATCTACATGATCCCGGTTATTGCCGTGATGCTGATCTTCGGCGGGTGGGCGTTCTTCACGGCAATACAGCAGTCTGCTCTCTATGGCGGCCCCGATGCCCTGTTCACGAACCCGGATCTCTTCATGCCCATCCTTGCCGGGTTCCTGATCGGGCTTGTCGTAGCTATCGTGCTCGGCATCGTAATCAGCCTCATCGCGAATATCGGCGTCATCAGGATGGCACGGCAGGATCGGTTCGGCGAGGCATTCAACTTCGGCGGGATTCTTGCCACGATCCGGCAGATCGGGTGGGGCAGCTACATCGTCGCCCTGATCATCCTCTTCATCGTGATGCTGGTCTTTTCCTTCATCCTTGGCCTGATAGCGGCTATCCCCTACATCGGCTGGATCATCTACTTTATCCTCATTCCCCCGTTGAGCATCTTCCAGGCCCGCTACCTCACCCAGCTCTACGAGAGCGGTGAGCCGCCAGCCCCTGCTCCGGCCTGAATTCCCATTTTTTCACGGTTTTATCCAAATACTTAAGTATCAATGGCCACCAGCTGTATGTTTGTGGTGGAATTTCCATGACAGATCGTTTTATTCGCTAAAGGAATCCGCTTTTTTGATACCACCTTACGGGACGGGGAACAGACTCCCGGTGTCTCTTTGAAACCGGCTGAAAAACTCGAGATCGCCCAGCGGCTGTCCGCTATCGGCGTGCATGTTATCGAGGTCGGCTCGGCCGCTGCATCCGACGGCGAGCGTGAAGCCCTCAGGCTCATCTCGGATGCAGGACTGGCGGCGGAGATCTGCACCTATGTACGGGCAGTCCGGCAGGACATCGATTATGCTGCCGACTACGGTGCCGATTCGGTCCACCTGGTCATCCCGGTGAGCGACCTCCACATCGAGAAGAAGATGCGGAAGACGCGCCCCGAGATCTATGAGATGGCCATGTCCGCGGTCACCTATGCCAGGGAACGGGGGCTCATTGTCGAGTTGTCCGGGGAGGACGCCTCCCGTGCGGATCCCGGTTTCATCGGGGATATCTATCGCGGTGGACTGGACCACGGGGCCGACCGGCTCTGCTTCTGCGATACGGTCGGGCTGCTCACCCCCGAGCGGGTTGCGGAGATCATCCCGCCGCTCTGCCTGGCCCCGCTCTCCATCCACTGCCATGATGATCTGGGGATGGGGATGGCCAATACCATGGCCGCGCTCCGTGCCGGAGCAACCTGCGCCCATACCACGATCAACGGCCTCGGCGAGCGGGCAGGGAACGTGCCGTTCGAGGAGCTGGTGATGGCCCTCGAGATCCTCTACGATTACCGGACCGGGATCACGACCGCGGATCTCTATCCCCTGTCAATCCTGGTATCCCGCCTGACGGGAGTCGACCTCCCGACCAACAAGGCCATTGTCGGCGAGATGGCCTTCACCCATGAGAGTGGAATCCATGCGCACGGGGTGCTGCGTGAGCCGAGCACGTACGAACCGGTTCCGCCTGAGATGATCGGGAGAAAACGGCGGATCATGCTCGGCAAGCACTCCGGTTCCGCATCGGTCGAGGCGGCACTGGCCGAGCTCCACTACCACCCTGACCAGAACCAGCTGAAGGAGATCCTGCAGAGAATCAAGGATCTCGGCGACCAGGGGATGAAGATCACCGATGCCGACCTCATGGCGGTCGCCGAAGCGGTGATGGCCATCGAGTGCAAGCCGGTGCTGAAGATGAAACAGTTCACCGTGGTGAGCGGGAGCAATGTCATTCCCACGGCATCGGTGACTTTGAGCGTTCTCGGCGAAGAGATCACCAGTGCTTCGACCGGGACCGGGCCGGTGGACGCGGCCATGGATGCGCTCCGCAAATCGGTGGCCGCGGTTGCCGATATTGTGCTCGAGGAGTACCACGTGGATGCCATTCACGGCGGAACGGATGCCCTCGTGGACGTGACGGTAAGATTAAGTAAAGACGGAAAGATAATTACCTCTCGAGGCGCCCGCACGGACATTATCATGGCAAGTGTCGAAGCGGTTATCGCCGGTATGAACAGACTTTTGAGGGAAGAACATGAAGACCGGAGCAAGAATCCTGGTTGAAGGGCTGCAGCGCGAAGGGGTCGAGACCCTGTTCGGGTACCCCGGCGGTGTAGTGTTGCCGATCTATGATGAACTCTACGACTCGTCATTACGGCATATCCTTGTACGGCATGAACAGGCGGCCGCGCACGCTGCTGACGGGTTTGCCCGTGCCAGCGGCCGTGTCGGTGTATGCCTGGCCACGTCGGGACCGGGAGCCTGCAACCTCGTGACCGGGATTGCTACGGCTTACATGGATTCGGTCCCCGTCGTGGCCCTCACCGGCCAGGTCCCGACCAGCCTGCTCGGGAACGATGCATTCCAGGAGTCGGACATCACCGGCATTACCCTCCCGATCACCAAGCACAACTACCTGGTGAAGCGGACCGAGGATCTCGGCCACGTGCTGCGCGAGGCATTCTACATCGCCGGCACCGGCCGGAAGGGGCCGGTCCTGATCGACATCCCGAAGGATGTCTCGACCAGGCCGATCGAGTACGAATTTCCGGAGTCCGAGCCGGTCACCCTCCGCGGTTACCAGCCGACCATCAGGGGACATGCCAAGCAGATTGACAAGGCAATCGAGATGATCTTCGATGCGGAGCGGCCGCTGATCTATGCCGGCGGCGGGGTGATCGCATCGGACGCTTCAGCCGAACTGCTGTCGCTCGTCGAGACACTCGGGATCCCCATCACCACAACCCTGATGGGGCTCGGTGCCGTCCCCTGCGACCACCCCCTGAACCTCGGGATGCTCGGGATGCACGGGACCCGCTCGGCCAACTACGCGGTGACCGAGTCGGATCTCCTGATCGCCATCGGTGCCCGGTTCGACGACCGGGTCACCGGCAAACTGGACACCTTCGCCTCCCAGGCAAAGATCATCCACATCGATATCGACCCCGCCGAGATCGGCAAGAACAAGAAGGTCGATATCCCGATCGTCGGGGATACGAAGTCGGTTCTCCAGGACATGCTGGCCAAGATCCGGAAGAAGAAGGAGTACGACCGGTGGCTCACCCGCATCCGGGGGTGGAAGGAGAAGCACCCCCTCACCTACAGGCGGGACGGGGTACTGCGCCCCCAGTTCGTCGTCGAGCAGCTCTCGGAGCTCCTGAACGGTGAGGGGATCATCGTGAGCGAGGTCGGGCAGAACCAGATGTGGACCGCCCAGTACTTCTGCTTCAGGAAGCCGCGGACCTGGATCACCTCCGGCGGGCTCGGGACCATGGGCTATGGATTCCCCGCAGCCATGGGGGCCCATTTCGCCTGCCCGGACCAGGTGGTCTTCGATATCGCCGGCGACGGGAGCTTCCAGATGAACATCCAGGAGCTCTCCACGGTGGCGACCAACAACATCCCGGTCAAGGTGGCCATCCTGAACAACCGGTTCCTGGGGATGGTCCGGCAGTGGCAGGAGCTCTTCCACGATCGCCGCTACTCCTTCACCGAACTGCCGCCGGTCGACTTTGTCAAGATCGCCAACGCCTACGGGGTGGACGGGATCCGGGTGGAATCGGTCGACGATGTGGTGCCGGCGCTCAGGGCGGCGGTTGAGACCGACGGCCCGTTCGTCCTCGACTTCCGCGTCGAGCGCGAGGAGAACGTCTTCCCCATGGTCCCGGCAGGAGCGGCCATCAACGAGATGATCGGGGGGAACTACGAATGAAGGCCCACACTTTGAGCGTGCTCGTCGAGAACAGGGCCGGGGTCCTCTCCCGGGTATCCGGCCTCTTCTCCCGGCGGGGGTTCAACATCGAGAGCCTGGCCGTGGGGATCTGCGAGGAGCCCGGCATGAGCCGGATCACGATCGTCTGTATCGGGGACGACGCCCAGATCGAGCAGGTGATGAAGCAGCTCAACAAGCTGATCGACGTGGTCAAGGTCTCGGACATCACCGAGAACGAGCGGGTGGAGCGGGAGCTGGCCCTGATCAAGGTGGCCGCGGACCCGGGAACCGGCCGGGCCGAGGTCATGCAGCTCGCCACCATCTTCCGGGCCCAGATCATCGATGTGGGAGCCAAAACGGTGACCCTCTCGGTCGCCGGAGATACCGAGAAGATCGATGCGCTCGAGAAATTGCTGCGCCAGTATGGAGTCAAGGAGCTGGTCCGGACCGGCAAGATCGCCATGCTCCGGGGCGCAAAGACGGTGAAGAGCGCGAAATAAGGGGATTTTTTTCCCTTCGTTCAATTTTTTTCTGTTCCCAACTTGGTTCAGGAAGCTCCCGTCTCTGCAGACCGACGGATGGTATGAACCCTCGTTCCACATCTTCCATGGTAAAAATTCTCACGGATACGATATTTGGAATCCTAACCTGGGCGGATGGATTCTGGGTACTGATGTATGCTGCAAATTGGAAAAATATCAGTACTAGTTATTATAATTTTCACCATTGTCCATAGAAAAAATATGCGGTAATAAGAACTAATGCAAGAATAATTCCTATTGTTATTACTAGGCAATCTTCTAATTTCGACACAATTTTAAATTATTCAATATGTCTTATAAAGATACGGCGTTTTTACAATAGGTAAGGCTGCACCCCGCCACACTCTCCCAGCATGACGGGGTGGCCCCGGTATGAATGGCGCCGGTGGAAATATTGTTTTACCCGGGTTTTTTCCTTACCGCACCATTCCGGGCTCATAGTGCATCAGTTTCTTGAATCCCTCGTAAGAACACGCCCCTGAACTTCCTGGTGAACTTCCTGGTATGACAACTGGATTGAAATGCAAATTCCCCCCATGACGATCAGCATATATATTATACCTTTCATTGATATGAAGAACTGGAATTACCTCGTCTTCATATACTTCGTCATATTTTATGCGTGAACGCAATGATGTAAGGGGGTCTGCTGGGAAGACGGGCCTGTCATCCTCAACGATCAGCATATCCATGATGTCACCGGTCGGAATGGTCGGAGCAGATTGCCCCTGATGTTGCGCAATCAAATCGCTCATTCTAACCGCGAGGGCGGGTGAACAGACAATAGCAAGGATAACGACGATACCGATAATAAGACGTAAATTTTTCATATTCAACCCCAAGCCCGTTTCGTTTCACCTGTTATAAAAATTGGTTTGATGGTAGGAGTTGTTTTCAAAAAGTGGGGGGGTTGTTTCAGGTCGATAATTGGCGTCGGTGAGTGGGTGACGAAGAGCGACATAAGGCTAGAAGAGGAGAGGGTCAAACGGCTGTAAAAGGAAGTCGAGTTGTTTCAGATATGGTTCGATAAGAGAGGAGAGTTACGAGAGAAGAT
>JAAEET010000060.1 GCA_013415565.1 Methanomicrobiales archaeon | reverse complement strand
GGGACATGGGTGGTCAGGGAGGCGGCACGTGCGGCAATGGCAGGAGAGCCGCGGGAGGCGGCCACGCTCGATGAAGCCGTGGAAGTCGCTGCCACGTTCACCGGGTTTCCTCACTGGGCCCGCCACAGCACCCTGCTCCGGATGATCAGGACCCAGCGGACGCTGGCCGAGTTTCTTTCCTGAATCAGGCTCCGTGGTTTCCGCCCTGGCGCCGGTACCGCTCCCTGATGCCGTCCAGGGTCTCGATCTCGTCGATGGACTTGTCGTCCCGCAGCCTGATGAACCGGGGAAACCGGAGGGCAAAACCGCTCTCGTAGTTCGGGCTCTTCTGGATCTCGGAGTAGCCGACCTCGATCACCATCCCGGGCTCGAAGCGCACCTCCTTGCCCTGCTGGCTGATCACCCGGTCCTTCAGGAGGGCAAAGATCTCCTGGAGCTGCTCATCGGAAAAGCCGGTCGCCACCCGGGAGAGCGGGACCAGTTCGCCCTGGTCCTGGCAGGCGAGCAGGAACGAGCCGAACAGGTGGGCCCGCTTGCCCTCGCCCCAGTCGGCACCGATGACGGCCAGATCCAGCGTATCGACGTCGGGTTTGATCTTGATCCAGTTCTTCCCCCGGACACCCGGGGTATACGGCGATCCCGGCACCTTCAGCATCAGACCTTCGTGTCCGGCGGCAAGGGCATCCCGGTACATACGGTCGATCTCGCCGGGATCGTCGCTCACGATCTCGGGGGCCAGGTGTGCGGACAGCACCCCCTCAAGCTTTTTCCGCCGTTCGGAGAACGGGAGATCGATCAGGGTCTCCCCGTCAAGATAGAGGAGGTCGAAGACATTCGGGACCATCCGGATCTCCTCCCGCATCGTGTCAATGCCGTATTTCCTCCGGAACCGCCGGAGTACGGATTGGAACGGCATCGGTTTCCCTCCTGAGATGGCGATCACCTCGCCGTCGAAAATGACGTCATGGGTCGTGGCGGCCAGGAGTATCTCGGTAACGTCGGGAAGGGCAGCAGTCACATCTTCGAGTTTCCGGGAGTACATCCGGCAGCGGTCACCCTTCTTGTGGAACTGGAACCTGCTCCCGTCGTACTTGTACTCGGCAGCCATCGCCCCGTTATCGGCGATCGCTCCTGTGATGGTACCCTGCTGGGCGAGCATCATCCGGACCGGGTGGAAGAGCTCGATCCTGACGTCCCGGAGGCGGTCGCTCCCCTCCCGTGCCAGGAGGGCGACCTTCCCGAGGTCGTTCTCGGCCTGGAAGGCGTGCTCGACCAGGGAGGGATCGACGGCAGAAGCCCGGGCGATGGCCTCCCTGACATTCCCCTCGCCGACACCGATCCGGAGATCCTCGAGCATGATCCGGGAGAGGTACCTCCCTTCGAGCGGCTTTGCATTGGTAAACAGCCGTCGCACCAGGAGCAGTTTCTCGCGCTGGGACTTTTTCCCCTCCGACGCCGCGATGGAGGAAAGATCGCGGTACACATCGGTAAGTGTCAGGGCTTCGGAAAAGAACGAGGTCTGCTCTTTCTGCGCGAGGAGTTCCTCGACCGCCCGTCCCACGTCACCGGTCCGGTTGATAACCTGCACGACGTCGTCCCGGTGAATGCCTGCGACGTAGGCGATCCCCTCGTACAGGAGGTTCGGCCCGATCCCGAGCTTCTCCGGGCTCCAGTCCGGGAAGATCCTCCCCATCACGAACCTGATGAAGATCGGGAGCTCTTCTTCGGGGAGATCGGGGAGGATCCGGCTGATGATGCCGATCATCTCCAGCCGCCCGGAGGTCCCTTCCAGCTGCTCGCAGATGCGGGCAAATTCCATAAAATCCATACGCGGGTTCCGGTTTGAGAACAGCATTGGCGGGATCAGGGAATAAGGGTTCCCATCGGAGGGCGACTACAGCCGTATCCGCCGCGGCCAACCGGGATCCGGCCCGGGATTCGAGGCGATGGTGATCTCAACGTCCCCGGCAAACAGTCCGGTGCTCTCCCGGGCAGTGGCCAGCGCCTTTTCAGGGGTATTGTTCACTTCGGAGAGGTGGGCGAGCATGATCCGGCCGATATCGGTGCAGCGGCTCCGGATGAATGCCGCCGCATCGGGATTCGACAGGTGACCCCGCCGTGACCGTATCCTCCGCTTCAGCACCTCGGGATAGGGTCCGGTACGGAGCATTTCGGGACAGTGGTTGCTCTCGAGCACCAGACCGTCGCAGCAGGAGAGCCGCTCCTCCATCTCCGCAGTGATTACCCCGGTATCGGTGCAGCAGCCAAGAACCGTCCCGTTCTCCGAAATCCTGAAACCGCAGGGCTCCCGGGCATCATGGGAGACCGGGAAGGCAACGACTGAAAAATTCCCGATCTCCTGTGGTTCCTCCCACCGGCACCGGACCAGCTCGATGGCAATCGTCCCCGATCCCCGGCACCGGATGATCTCGTGGAGGGTCCCCCCGGTGGCATAGACCGGGACCTTCAGGTGGCGGGCCAGGGCATAGGCGCCGCGGGTGTGGTCGATGTGCTCATGGGTGACCAGGATCGCCTGGATCTTCCCTTCCGCTCCCCCGGCGTCCCGGAGCCGGGCCAGGATCTCCCGCTTCGAGAGCCCGGCATCGACGAGAAGGGCCTCGTCGCCGGACTCGATATAGAGGCAGTTGCCGCTGCTCCCGCTGGCCAGTGCACTGCACTGCATCTGTCCCACGTATTGGCAGGCATGCGAGATAGTCCTGCCGGAACGGTGAGGACGAAAGAAGAGGAGTGTTTCGGGCGATTCCTGATCAGGTCAGGTGGTCCTGTTCCAGGACATGGATTGCACTAGCCTTGAATGCTACACCGGTCTCTTCTCCAAGGCCGAGGCTGAGATCTTCGAAGGACCGCTGGGTGATGACCGCTGTCAGTTTTACTCCGGCATCGACGGTTACCCTGACCATTGGCCCGATGGGTACGACTTTTATAATCCGGCCGGTTATTTCATTCCGGGCACTGGTTTTGGTGCTGTC
This sequence comes from Methanomicrobiales archaeon, assembly GCA_013415565.1. Classification (GTDB taxonomy): domain Archaea; phylum Halobacteriota; class Methanomicrobia; order Methanomicrobiales; family Methanospirillaceae; genus UBA9949. The sequence continues at coordinate 3,442 of JAAEET010000060.1, read as the reverse complement.
TTTTCCGTGGAACGTGATATCTTCAGGCCGGAGATATACGACGACGGGAGTTCCCGGAGGGAATTGTGAGGGAGCACTTATCCTGATACCATTGATGTCGACGGACGCAAGACCGCCCTCGTTTTCCGCAATTGTGCCTTCGAGGATATTCTCGACCCCTGCCATCCGGGCAACGTTCCGGTTTACCGGTTTATAGAAGATCTCCATCGATGTACCAATCTGGCCGATACGGCCATCGATGACAACGGCGATGCGGTCAGCCAGACGTTGTCCCTGAACCATGTCATGAGTGGACAGCACGATGGTGATCCCAAATTTCTTATTGAGCGTGATGATCAGGTTCTCAATCTTTTCAGTTGAGACCGGGTCAAGATTGGCGGTCGGCTCATCGAGGAGGAGTATATCAGGTCTGGTAGCGATCGCCCGGGCGATGGCCACCCGCTGCATCTCGCCTCCTGAAAGAATACCGGCATTCCGCTCTCCATATTCGTCCAACCCCACTTTTTGCAGCGCCTCTGAAGTTTTCACCGCTATTTCACGTTCATCCGCATGCCGGAAACGCAGTCCCATTGCAACATTGTCGGAGACCGATCCCCGGAGCGGGGCCGGTTTCTGAAAGACCATGCTCATATTCCGACGCATTTGAACTTTGTCCCGCTCCCGCAGGGATGAAATATCCGTTCCCCCGATCAGGATTCGCCCTGCTGTGGGACGATCAAGCAGGTCAATCAACCGGAGGATAGTGGTTTTACCTGATCCGGACGGCCCGATGAACGTATAGATCTCCCCCTTGCGAATGGAAAATGAGATCTGCTTCAGGACCTCTTTTTCACCGTAATTCATTACCACGCGGTCAAATTCGATCATAGTTCATCGCTCCTGGATCAGAAAGAGTCCTCCGGTAACCAGCATGGCAATGGCAAGGAGGATAATGCCGAGTGCGATGGAGAGAGAGAGGTTGCCCATGGAGGTCTCCAGCGCGATAGCGGTAGTCAGAACACGGGTATAGCCCCTGATGTTTCCCCCAATCATCATGGCGGCACCGACCTCAGATATTGCCCGGCCGAAACCGAGTATCACCCCGCCAAGGATTGCGAACCGGGCTTCCCTGATGATGGTGATTACGGTCTGCATTTCAGTGCCGCCCAGCGAAAGGATCGTATCCTGTTTGATCCTGCTCACTCCGGAAAGTGCAATGAGCGTCATTCCGATCATCAGCGGGATGATCAGGACAATCTGGGCGATAATCATGCCGGTGGGAGTAAACATCAGGCCGAGGAATCCGAACGGACCGGATCGTGATAAGAGGAGAAAGACGAGGAGGCCGGCAAGCACGGTTGGAAGTGCATAAAGGGTCTGGATGATGGTGATGAGTCCCCGTTTTCCACCAAATTCCCTGAAGTGAATGAATCCTCCGACAGGAATAGCGATCAGGGAAGCAACGAGGGTGGCAGAAAGCGAGATGAGGAGTGAACGGGCAGTGATCGCGAGTACCTCTTCATCGAGAGAAATGATCAGCTGGACTGCCTGGGTTATTCCTTCGGCGATCTCATTCATGGATGACCTCGGACAGGGTTCCGGACAAGAAAAATTACGGGCCCCTGATGATATTCAATAATAATAATCTTTTTCTGAAATAATTAATTATTTCTTTTAACCTTCGGTTGGAGGTGCACGTCTAGGGGGATGCTCTTTCGGTCAGCTCGCTGTAGATGGCATCTCCAAGGATTGCCAGGGATTCGGCCGGGTAGCGCTCTTTCATGAGGGCCAGGTACCGTTCCGTGCCCGCCGGGGTGGTCATTATCCCCACCCGTTCGGCACGCGTCACCAGTGATTCCTCCTCCATCATGCCGAAGTAGGGGAGAATGTAGTAGTGGGGGACATGGAGAAATTCTGCCAGCTTCCGGGTAGCGGGCAGCTTGATCCGGACTCCGGATTCCGCGAAGGTGACCGATATCGCTTTCTCTTCAAAAATATGTATGCGAAGCACGGATTCGAAGATCAGGTCGATGGAGAGAGGGGTCATATACTCGCTATCAGGGTAATCATTGCTCGACGAAAAAATTCATTCGGCCGGGGGAGAACCGGTGAAAAGGACTAGTACTTCTGCTTCTCCTCTTCAGGGATCTCCTCGAAATAGACGACTTCTGCTCCGACATCCTTGGCAATCTGCTCGATCTCGAACTTCCGGAAATGGGTCAGCTCGACCTGGATCTGACCGCCGGTCACCGCTACTATACGATACATCGGCTGACGGACCCCTTCCCGAATTTTCAATCGTTCCCTCACATAGATCTTCATCTGGTGTACCTCTCCACCGGCTGGTAATTCATTTCATCTATTATACCAGGTGGTAGTGAGCGTACGATATTACTATTGTATCATAAATGTTTGTGAGGCTGCCATGAAACGCGATCGGTTCGATATTGCAAACAAACTCCAGGGTGAGTCACTGGTCAGGAAGGGGTTGCTCGAGAGATACGAAGGAAGAACGCAAATCCGGCTGATGCCCGAGCTGAATGTCATCAAGATCGGGGGGCACGGCATCATCGATTATGGAAAGGATATCCTGGTCCCGCTCCTCGAAGAGATCGGTGAACTCTCGCTCCAGAACCAAATCCTGGTGGTAACGGGGGGCGGGGTCAGGGTGCGGCATATCCTTGATGTCGGCCTTGATCTCGGAATGCCAACCGGGATCCTGGCAGAACTGGCCGGAAAGGTTAGCGAACAGAACGCGATAATGGTGGCCACCCTGTTATCTCAATGGCATGGCACCAGGATCCATACCGGGGATATCCTGGATCTCCCGATGCTGCTCAGTCTCGGGGTTCTTCCCGTAACCCACGGGACACCGCCGTATGGACTCTACGAGCAGCCTCCCGAGATCGGTTCAATACCTCCCAACCGGACTGATACCGGTGCATTCCTTGCAGCCGAGGTGCTCGGGGCAAAGAACCTGATTCTCGTGAAGAACGTGGACGGGCTCTACACCGACAATCCCTTCCTCAACAAGGGCGCAGAGCTCATTCACGATATACCGGCATCCGAGCTCCTGGCAATGAACCTCGAGGACATGGTCCTGGAGAGAAGGGTAGTCGAGCTGCTCAGGTATGCCAGGAACATCCATGAGGTAAAGATCGTCAACGGGCATAAACCCGGGAGTATCCGGAAAGTACTTGCCGGAGAGAACCCCGGAACCGTCATCAGGGCCCGGTAGGGAATTCCGGTATCCGGAAGGACAGGCGTTGGAGAAGAAATACTCAATCGGTGTTAAAAATCCACTGCGGGAATCACCCGGCCTCTCCATCCTCGGAACCCTGATGTCCCTGTCAGAATCAGCGATCCTGGACGAATAAAAAAAAGATTGCAGGATCAGGGAGCCGCGGGGGTGGTTTCCGTGGCCGGACTGGTGCAGTCACAATCGAACTGGCTGCACTGCTCC
>JAAEET010000025.1 GCA_013415565.1 Methanomicrobiales archaeon | reverse complement strand
AAACATGGTCTCGAGGATTCGCCCGCTGGAGAGCACGCCGTTCGGGCAGGCCTCGACACAGAGGCCGCACCTGATGCAGTGGCCCTGGTGAATCCTCGGCTGCCACCCTTCCGATGTCCGGATGACGTCGATAGCACCGGGAGCGGGGCAGGCCATCATGCAGAAGAGATGGTGTGTGCAGGTCTTTCCCGAGAGGCCGGGGAAGTCCCTGAAATAGGGAGGAGTGACCAGCGGTGCGGTCCTGACGAACAGGAACTTCCGCAGCCATTCAGCCCGGAAGAACTCTTTCAGGTAGGAGGAGAGTGAGAGCGCCATATCACCGCTCCGTGCAGGCGATGCACGGGTCCGAGGAGACGAAGGTCGACGATACATCCGCGAGCGATGCCACTCCCTTGAGCATGTAGTGGCAGCATGCCTCGATATTCATGATGGAGGGGGTCTGGATGGAGATATCAAGCACCCTTCCGGCAGCGTCGGTCCTGATGAAGTAGGAGAGTTCCCCCCGGGGTGCTTCACCGGAGTAGGCAATCTCGCCTGCACCGGGAATGCCGCCGCCCCGGATCGGGCCTTCCGGCAGGGTATCCAGGCAGGTTCGTATGAGATCAATACTCTGGAGGACTTCCTGGAACCTCATCATGATACGGGCATAATTGTCTCCTTCCTCGCGGGATAGCGGGGAGAACCCGAGTTTCTGGTAGGTCGGATGCCGGAGCCTCCTGTCGGTCTCCGGCATGCCGCTCGCACGGGCCGTCGGCCCGACAGCGTATGCCTCGCGAGCCGCCTCCCGGGTGAGGATCCCGATCCCCCTGCTCCGGAGCGCGATCAGCGGGCCGTTCTCGAACATGCCCATATAACGTCTGATTTCCCCCTCGATTGATGCGAGGTTTGCCCTGAGGTGCAGGGCGTCATCCGCCCTGAGATCGAATCTGACGCCCCCGGGGACGATGTAGGCGCAGGTCACCCGCGCCCCGGTGATCCGTTCCAGCTCGTCCATGACCTTCTCTCGTACATCGAGCAGGTACATCCCGAGCGTTTCATGTTCGATGGTATAGCAGTACGAGAAGTTGGCCAGGATATGGCTCTGGATCCGGTCGAGTTCATTGACAACGACTCTGAGCAGTGCCGCACGCTCGGGAACCGGGATGCTGCTGATAGCCTCAAGAGCCTCGATGAAGACCATGTTGTGGATGACCGAGCAGATCCCGCAGACCCGTTCTGCAAGGAACATCACCTCCTGCCAGGGCCGTCCCTTCATGATCCGTTCGATTCCCTTCTTCATGTATCCGAGTTCCACCTCGGCCGACAGGACGTACTCCCCCTTGGTCTCGCATTTCACCCGTGCCGGTTCCTTCCAGCAGGGATGTACCGGCCCGACAGGAATGGAGACATCGACGGTCCGCTTCATCGATTCTTCACCTCGTAATCCTTGAAGACGACCGGGGCCACGGCAAGGACCGCTGAGAGTATCTCGGTCGGTCGCGGCGGGCACCCGGGGACCTGTGCAGAGATGGGAATGTGCTTTGCCACCGGCGGATCGATCAGGCTGTGCGGCCGATCGAAGACACACCCGGAGATCGGACAGTTCCCGATGGCGATTGCCGCCTTGGGATCGGGGATCTTGTCCCACACGCTGCGGAGTTTCTCCTCCCAGCCGGGGGTAAATGCCCCGATGACCAGGAGGATGTCGGCTTCCCGCGGATTGTTATGGACATAAATGCCGTACTGTTCGATATCGTACCGGGGAGAAAGACACGCGAGGACTTCGATATCGCACCCGTTACAGGAACCGACATCGACGTAGGCAACGTGTATCGATTTGGACCTGACGAAGTTCTTGACCTTCTGGAGCAGGCTCATCGCATGATCGCCTCCCTGATCAAGGCCCGGCCGGCCGAAACGGCATCATCCCGAGGGGTTCCGTTCTCCATGAGTTCCCTGACGCGGGAGAGGATGTGGTCCATCTCTTCCTCGGCAATGAGCGGGACTGCCCGGGAATAGAGGTGCGGCCGCAGGTCCCGCTCCGGCGACGGGGCCTCTTCCACGAGCCTTTTTCCCTGTTCATACCGTGCCGGCAGGTTCTCCATCAGCAGCATATCAAACCGGTTCATAATATAACGCCGGAGTCTGAGCTGGGGGATTCCGAGTTCTGCAGCGATCTCCCGCACCATCCGGTCATGGCGGGTGCTGGTGAGGATGGCATACTTCATGGAGGTGAGATCCTTTTCGTAGAGATAACCGCTCATAGCACACCCGCATACCTGAGTATTCCATAGATGACAAAGAGGAAGACCGCAAGCCAGATGGCGGCACCTTCCCACTTCGCAAGCCCCGGCTCGTCCCTCATGTAAAAGAATGAGACTACCACGAGCAGGGCGGCGCCGATCACCACTCCTTCGGGAGCGGTCGAGGGTCGCTGGATGATCTGGGCCATGCTCACCGCGATGTAGACGATTCCGGCGAGGAGGAGGATCTTCCGGATCATCCGAATGCCCCCAGGTATAGTACATATATCAGCATGATACCGGTAATAATCGTCTGGATCGTTACACTGTCAAAGGGAGACAGCATGGGACAGAGGGCACAGACGAAGGCCAGCGAGACCACGATCAGGATCATGGCCAGCAGCACGCCGATAAAGGGGATTGCCCCGACAAAGACCGACAGGAATGTGAGGAGGAGCACATAGGTTTTGAGACCATTGCAGGTTTCAAGGCCTGCCCGCCAGACGCCGAAGTGCTCGGTCTTGTACCCGCTCACGATCTCCTTGCTCTCCACGATAGCGAACGGCGATGAGGGGAACTTGGAGAGGATGACCAGGTACAGGGCGAGGGCCGCCAGCGGGATGGCGAAGAACAGGGGACCTGATTCGGCCTGGTAGGCGATGATATCCGAGATCTGGAGAGATCCGGTGAAGATCGCAACGGCCGAGACGCTCACGAACAGCGGTATCTCTGATGCGGCCGAAATGACCGATCTGACCCCTCCGAACTTGCCGTAGGGCGATCCCGAAGACAGCCCGAACCCGTGTTCGACGATCTTGTGGAGCATATAGATGGCGAAAATGATCAGGAGGCTGCCCCCGGTCACCAGGACAAAGAACGCCGCTGTCCATATCCCGATGGCGATCAGCACCACCGATACAAAGAGGACCTCGCTTGCCGTGGCCGGGACCCAGGTGCTTTTGAAGGAGAACTTGAGGGCATGGAGGATCTCCTGCCAGACCGGCGGTCCCGGACGCCGCTGGATCCGGGCGATCATCTTCCGGTGTATGCCGAGGAGGAGGAGCCCGAAGGCGGTAGCAAAGAGCAGGTAGGGAATCATCTCAGTACCCCATGAACGGTATGTCTGCGTCTCCTTCCCGGGCCATCCACCAGAGCCCGAGGAACACGACAAAGAGGGGAAAACCTGCCACGAGCACGGCCAGGTAGAGCCATTCCGGTATGGTTCCCGCACGTGCGAGTACCAGGGCGAGTCCGGAAACGACCGCCACGACGACCATCAGCCTGAATGCAGTCTTCTTCTTCATACGACCCTCACATCTGGAGCACTACCTCGATGACCCTGAGAAAGATCAGCAGGGACGAGAGCGAACACATGATCACGTACGGTGCTCCCGGAGCCCTGAACATCTCCGCTTTCGCGGCATAGAACGGTGCCATCCCCTCGCCCATCACTCCCAGGACCAGGAATCCTTTCACCACGAGCGGGACTGCCGGGAGTAGTGTCGATGAGAGTTCGATCAGGGAGAGGGTTCCGGTGGTGGCAGCAACAATCGCCGCACCCCCGAAGAGCGGAACCGTCCCCGCAAGGGCTACCAGTCCGTACTGAAAGGCTGCACCCTGGACGTGGCGGCTCTTGACGGCGGCAACTATCCCGACATTGCAGATCCCGACCAGCGAGGTGAACAGGCAGAAATCGAAGACATCCCCGGTCACCATCGCCCCCATGGATGCAAGTCCGCAGGCAATCGCCATGAACCTCCGGAACCGCATCTCGGAAAGACCGATATCCTTGGTGGTGAAGGCATCAGCGCCGAATGCGATATCGAGCTGCCGCTCAGGTTTGCTCGCGATCACGAGAACGGTGAACACCAGCGCGAGAAGGAAGAGCGCCAGCGTGTAAGGGGAGAAGTAGATTACGATGTCTCCGAATTCGAGATACCGGAGTGGGGATCCGCCTGCACCGATCATGGCTCCGCCTCCCACATCACACCCATCAGGGACATCTTGGTAATCACCTTGATCAGGATGCCGACTGCCGCACCCATCAATGCAAGATACCAGTACTCGGGCAGGAACATGAAGACGAAGAACGCGGCAATCCAGAGCACCCAGGAGAGCCCGCTTGCCAGCTCAAGCAGGTGCAGATCCTCGGACCGCGACCGGGCGGCGATAAAGAACAGTGCCCCGAGACCGGCGACCGCTCCACCGGTAAACCCCGAGAGGATGATCCCGTATACGATCAGGATCGTCGACAGGATAAGGGGTGCCGGTGACTCCTGCAGAACCTCGATTGCGGGGATCCGGACCGGCCGGTCCTGGAGATCCTCTTTCATGAGATAAATCTGCGAAAGGGCAAGAATTTCGGCGATCCCGACGACGAGACCGGGAAGGATCAGCGCCTCTGCAAGGTCGGTCCCGATCAGGGCAATAATCCCGATGGAAGCAATCTCCACGAGATCAACGAGGAGGAGACGGTGGAGATCGTCCTTTTCCAGGGAAAGAGCGGTAAACCCGATAACTGCCGAACCAAGAACAACCAGGAGTCCCCAGGAGTACTGGTCGCCGATCATGGCGAACCCTTCCTGAAGATATAGGATGCGATGGCAAAAGCAATGAACAGGATGGTCGTCTCGACAACCGTATCAAGCCCTCTCGTGTTGTAGAGAATTTCATCGAGGATGCCTCCCGGATGACCCACAATGGTTGTGCCGGTGTGCAGCGTGGTATTGGCAAGTGCCCATGAAAACGGGGTGAGGTATGCCGTCACGAATCCGGCGGTCGGGGAGTTCTCGGGATACTGGAGTACGATATCTGCCTGGGTGAAGGGCGGTCCGCCCCGGTCGTAGGGATCGAGCGGGCTCTCCCTGTCGATGTTCTTCGGGTAGAGCTGGTCCTCAGTATATACAAAGGGGAGGGAGAGTATGGCGATGCCTGCCAGAACCGCGCAGGCCGCGGCGAAGATGGGCATAAGGTTCTCGAAATTCGAGATGAACCGGGAGATCCGCTGGATGATCATGCTCCCTCCCTCTTCTGGAGGACCCTGACGAGGATAAAGACGGTGAGTGCGGAGACTCCCCCGTAGGTGATCAGGGCAAGCGTTTCATCATACGAGAGCATCAGCAGGAGAATTCCCCACGCCGGTATTTCCAGGTTGATCAGCCGGACAAGGTAGGTCTTCGGCCGGGGAAAAACGACCGCAAGTGTTCCGGCGATGATGAGGAACAGGCCGACCAGGAACTCCGGTGTCACGGATGCTCCCTCCGGCATGCAAAGAGAAGGAAGAGGGTCGAGAGCGGTGCAATGACGGCCACGGCGATGGCCACATCAAGGTATCCCCGGTCGACGATGAAGGGTATGGCTCCTCCGGCGATGATTGACAGGGAGATCAGCTTGGCGAAGGGATCCTTTTCAATGACCGTCCCGAACGTACCCGCGGCTGCGAGGAAGGCGAAGACGGCGGCCAGGAAAACATTCACTGCTGCCTGATCCCCCCTGCGTAGGTGCTGGCGATGGCATTTGATTCAAGCGTGCTCCCGATGAAGTACGCCGCGGCTGCGATGATACCGAGTGGGTGGGGAAGAAGAAGGGCGATCGCGCCGGCTACGGCGAACGAAAGCACGTTCAGGAACGGAAGTTTCCGGAGCGTGTTCTTTTCAAGCAGGATCCGGACAGCGGCATATGCCGCAACGGCTGCACAGATGAACAGCGCGACCTCGTCGGCATTCACGCCCTGCGCCACCTCCAGAGGATTGAGAGGAGCCGGCTGGCATGTACCGCCGAGATACCCTGGATGGTGAGGATTGCAATCACCATACCGGCAATGAACTCGGCAGCCGCAAAACCGAACAGCGTGAAGCCGTACACGATGAAGGTTGCCGTTAGTGCTCCGGTCGTTCCCGCATAACCGGGATCATGACAGATGCGGTTCCCGACATACACCAGCAGGGCGGCGAGGATTCCTCCCGGGATCCCCGCAATGTACACTCCGCAGGCTGCAAGCAGGGTTCCTGCCGAGGCGTCAGGAGACGAGACAATATTGCCCATCATGTACCCTCCGTGGAGATCCCCGCCGCCGTCCTCAATCTGGCGGGCGATCTCCCGGGCACCACTCACCCCGCCCCGTTCCGGGAGTCTGAAGATGAGATCGATGGTGACAAAGTTGATCCAGCTTACGGCAGCGGCAATCAGGATGTGCAGGGGATCTCCCGTCATCACCGTGGTTCTCCAGTACAGACAAGTACTGGTGTTTCCTCGATAAAGGTTTGTATTGTACAAAATCAGGCCGATTTAGGCTCCGTAGGCGGCCCAAATGGAAGATGTTGACACCCTTTTTATGTCAATACCTACTCCATTATTTCGGCTCAAACCCCCTGATAATTCCCATGACCAGGATGAGAACCGGAACGATCTCGAGCCTGCCTATCCACATCACGATGATGAAGAGCCACTTGATCACGTCCGGGCTTGCAGGGGTCAGGTATCCCAGGCCAAGACCCACGTTGCTTGCTGCAGAGACCAGTTCGAACACCACCTGGTGGACCTCGAACCCGGTGGGGGCGAGGTGGAGCGCGAGCAGCGTGGCAATGAAGATCATGATGACGTACAGGAAGATGGTGAGCATGTTCTTCGAGAGCTCGACTTCCGATATTTTCGTCGGAATATTCTTACCCTCGTGCTTGAAGGGAACGATGACGTTCCCCCTGACAAAGAGCCGCCGGAACCACCAGACCAGGCCCTCGTAGGCGAGGATCACCCGGTTCACCTTCACCCCTCCCGATGTGCTCCCGGCAGCACCCCCGATCATCATGAGGAGGAGAATGATGAGGAGGGGGAGGGGAATCCACTGCAGGGCAGAGTTCTGGAGACCGCAGCAGGTGAATCCCGATATCGTGCAGAAAAATCCGATCCTGAGGGCATCATGCAGGCCAAGATCGTTGAAGAGATACAGGTTGAATGAGACGGCGACGGATGCAATGAGGGATATGACGAGAATGAACCGTACTACGGGGTCGCGGAAGAATGATCTGAATTTCCCCCGGTACACCAGGAAGTACAGTTTGAAGGGCAGGGCGCCTGCGATCATGACCGGTATCAGGAGGATTTCCAGGAGGGCGTTATTGTAGTAGAGGATGCCGGCATCGTGGGGGGCGAATCCCCCGGTGGCAATGGTGACCATCACCAGGTTCACGGCATCCCAGAGCGGAATGCCCGAAAAGAGGACCATACCGATGAACACGAGGGTGAGGACAAAGTAGATCACCCACATCCTCCGCCCTGTCGAAACCACGTTCGGCATGAGTGCCTCGGACCGGCCCTCCGACCGGTAGAGCCGGCTCTGGGCGAGCCCTGACCGTGAAAGCATGGCAATCCCGAATGCGATCACCCCGATACCCCCGATCCACTGCATGAATGACCGCCAGAAAACCAGGGTTTTTGGCATGGTATCGATCGAGGTCATCACGGTGAATCCGGTCCCGGTCCACCCCGACATGGCCTCGAAAATGCTGTCGGTCCAGGATATATCCAGCGCAAGGGCAAAAGGGACCGATCCTACGAGGGCGACCACAACCCAGGTGAGTGCCACGGCGACAAGAGCCACGGACAGGGAGGGGGTGTACACCCTCTGGGGAACTTTTGCCACCAGGAAACCGAGGGTAATGAAGATCAGGGGGACCGATCCCATGGGGATGATCATGTCCCATTCCTGGAAGACGAGAAGGACGATGAAGGGAACCAGGGTGATCAGCGCGAGGAACTCGAAGATGAGCCCCATATCATGAGCGATGATCGCCAGGTGCCCGAGGCGCTTCATGTACTGTGAGCGTGTGCATCCATCAAATATCAGTATTCTCTCCGATCCCGGCAGCAGGGCGGGTCACTGCCGTCCGGGCCACACCTCCGGTCTCATCCGCTGCATCCGGAGATAAAAGATTCCTGCCGGGAAGCGAAAGTGAAGGGGTTTAGGAGGTCATTGTTGCCATTGAATGGTACGACGCCCTGCAGATCCGGCGTCGCATTCATCCCTTCACCCTTCCGCCTTCCGAAAAAGCAGAAGAGGGTTTTACCATATATGATTCAATATGGCCGGTGACCGGGTATTATCAAGGCATCACGGACATCGCCGTAACGTAACCTTGCAAGCAGGTTCGCTCGTAGGAGGGAATAATCACCTTGGAATAACCGCCGGCTGTAAGGTGGCGACCAGCCGCGATCGTTCTGTTGCCCAGTGTGGCCCGTGATTCTCCTGCTTGCCATATCCTATCCGGTATTCCGGGACGTGCGGATACCATACCTTGCTGGTGCTGGAGACAAGGTCTGGAAACCCGGTACTTCACAGCTCCCAGGCCATCATATATGGCAATTTTCTGTTATATCTCCAGGTTTATAATCTTTGCGCAAAATAATAATTTTGCGATATCAAAACCCTCATCCCTTCTTACATTCGTGGGTTGGCTTATCGGAAGCCGATATAAAGAGAAAATAATGCGCAAAAATTACTATGGAATGCGAAAACTACGCAAACCTTCATAGCGGACGGCCTGGCGGGATCCGGTCCGGATGGCAGCACCGATCCCGTCAGGGGATGCTGGTAATCGATCTTTCCGGAAATTGGGATTCCTGAAATGGAAAAGCAGAAATTTCCGGAAGGGGAATCTCTTCCTCATCGCGAGGGTTGCCGAGCCAGGTCAAAGGCGCTGGATTTAGGGTCCAGTCTCGCAGGAGTTCAGGGGTTCGAATCCCTTCCCTCGCATAGGTGCGATCGCTCCGAAAGGAGCATCTCACGGTGTTCGCCCGTTATCCCTGTACAACCGCCCGGAATGGCATGGCCCCTGTGAGGATATCCCGGTCGGGAAGAGCCTGAATATTTTTACAACTCCATTCCCGGAATGAAATCCGTAAGCCGGGACTGCTTCTGACGCAGACATTCCGAAAGCAGGGTGCTCTCTCCAACAAAACGTGATACCGGCACCTGGAATCCCGGTCCTACCGCAGCAAGCGCCCCGGCAAGATCTTCAAAGTATTCCGGGGGGGTCAGGAGAGCATTCCTGACATTCTCCCGGACATTGAAGACTCCCATCGGGACATATCCTCGCCGTGCTTCCCGGAGGACGATTGCTCCGGCCTGCTTCCGTTCCCGGGAGAGAGCCTCGAGAACGGCCATCCTGCAGGAATAGAAGCATCCCCCGACCCGTGAGTATTCCCGCTTCCCCCGGTTCCATTCGAGATCCGAGAATATCAGTTCCTCCGTGCCGGCAACATGGAGGAAGGCCTCCATCCACTCATACTGCCAGGGGGTGGGGAGGAGGATTACCGCGTAATGGTTATGGAGACTGGAAAAGCGGTGCACCCTGACGGTATCGATCGGCTGGTGCCGCCGTACATCCCTCAGGAGATGGTCGCCGATGGTCGTATCACAGGCCGTGATCGACCATCGTGTCGGAACCATCTTCCGTGCCTTCCCCCTCCCCATGGTGCCTGCGGAGAGGGCCTTCTGAATGCAGGTGAAAGGGATGCCGGCTGCATGGAGGCCGACAATACCGTCTGCTGTGGGGAGATCGGTATCATAGTACACCCGCTCGAGGTCCGGATCCCACTTCGGCGATTCGATATCCAGCCGCTCGATTTCAGCACTCGGACCAAAGGGGGTCTGTTCCTCGGAAAGGGAACATCCTGTCGGCACCCGGTCAAAGGTGGCCTCGCTCGCGATTGATCCCGCCGAGAGTGCAATCTCCCGGAGCTGATCGGCGAACCGGCCGTCCAGGTCCCGGACATCCTGCCGGAGCTTTCCCCTGACCAGGCTCATCCGGTAGGATATGATCTCCTCCTGGGACCGCCGGTCCGGTATCCAGGCCTCCGGCATATCCAGAATTCTCGTATCTCCATGGAGCGGAGCAATCATCGGGCCGGCGAAAACCTTCGGATAGTTCCAGCTCCCGATGAAGATTGAGGGGGGTGAACTGCCGTCAATGGTCGTCCCTACCTCTACTGACGGGAGATGGTGCGATGCTGTAATGCTGCGCAGGTATGCTCCCTTCGCGATGACCATGCTATGAGACCATGAAATCCATGGAAATAAAAACCCGGTGTCTGCGGAGAGAAAGTATTCTCTCCCGGAGGGACATTATATACCCGAAGCCTCTTTCTTCAATTCCATAAGCCCGTCGCTCCTCCAGATCCCGGTACAGAGAATTCCGAACAGGGGGAATCCGATGATTCCCGACAGGGTATTTTCGAGATAGAAACCTGCCGGGTAGTACATGGAGCTCCAGATCACAAATATACCGGGAACCGTGGAGATGAGGAAAAGGAGGAGTCCGAATACCAATCCTTTTATCACCCTGCCGCCGGAAAGGGCCGGGGAGAGGAGATCGTAGAGAACAGCCCCGGCAAAGGCCAGGACGAACGGGTAGAGGAAAAACAGCACGGATACCGGATCGGTGGCCGGTCGCATCCCGGGGATATCAAAAATGGTGTACGGCAGGATCGCGGTAGCAACTGCACCGGAGAACAGCATCACCACGAGGAGGAGGAGCCCGCCGAGGACTCCTGCGAGAAGGATATTTCTGATATGCATGGTTATTCCCGGATTGACGGTTCACCTCTCCTGGTTAATAGCGATATCCCCTCGTGAATTTTCCGCCGTTTCGGAAAAAGAGATCAGGTGATCACGTACCTGATCTTCATCCATATCTCATTGTCAAGGGACGCTTATCCCATAGCAGAACGGCCCGCGCTCCTTTTCGGGGTGAACATGATCCGTCATTTTTTCCATCGGGAATAGGTCACCGGGATTTCCGTTCCAGGAGGGAGGAAATACTGATAATCCCGGATGCCGTCTCTCTTTCATGGAGCTGTATGTCCTCCGGCACGGAAAAGCCGAGGCTTTATCGTCCTCAGGAGGATCGGACGCGGATCGCCGGCTAACCCGGCAGGGACGGGATGAGGTGCAGCAGATTGCCTCCTGGATGCTCCGGAACCGATGCAGGTTTGACCTGATTGCCACGAGTCCTTTGAAACGTGCTGAAGAAACGGCAGAGCTCGTTGCGGAAATCTGTAACCTTTCGGGGCGCATCGTTCTCTGGGATGAGCTTGTGCCCGGCATGGATTTTTACTGCCTTATGGCCCGGATCGCCTCCTGCGATGACCTTTCCTCTCTCCTGATCATCGGGCATGAGCCTTCGCTGTCCGAGTATATCGGGAGAATTATTTCCCGCGACGGATCAGCAGAGATACAGCTCAAAAAGGGAGGCCTGGCCAGGATCCGGCAATTTTCCCCTGATCCGGTCTCAGGATCGCTGGCATGGCTGCTCATTCCTTCGCACATGCGGGGACGCCAGGACTGACCGGTCAGGAAATCTCCGGTTCGTCCTGTTCCATCACCACAAACCGGCAGAGATTGCTCCCCATTGCGTAGCAGTGGGTCTCGATCGCGATCATCCTGTTCCCGTAAAACGATGAGAACAATGAGGAAAGGATTCCCGAATCAAACGCACAGGCGGGTTTTCCCATGACGGGAAGATCGATACACTCGAAGCAGTCACATATGTTTATGGTGACGGGGTCGAGGCATTCGAGTTCCAGGGTCCCGAGATTGTTTTCCTTCCATATCCGGGCGATATTCCGGATCAGCTCTTCTATCCCCGGTGCTTTGACACGGGGATACATGGCTTTTCCGGCCTTGATCCCGGCGAGCCGGAGTACCGGGTCGATCATGATCCCCTGGGAGAGAAGCGTCAGGCGAATCGTGGAGAGGATGAACCTGGCCATGGTTCCCGGATCACCCTCGCCGTTGAAGGTTCCCGGTATGTAAGAATCGGGATCGAACCATCCCCGCCCGGATGAGTCCGCCGCTGCAAGATAGAGGGCATTTAAGTAGAATATCTTTTTTCTCCCGTCAGACGGATCTGATTTTGCCCCGACAATCCCCGATTCTGCAAGATCCTTGAGGTGGACCGAGACCGTTGACTTGGCCCTGCCCGAGCCATCAACCAGATCCTCGAATGCCATTTCCTGGCGGGCCAGCATATCAAGGATCCGAACCTTGACCGGGCTGTCGATAGCACGGATGCCCTGTTCCGAAGCATAGAGGCCGATGAATGACGGTCGGTCCGGATATTCATAAGGAGGGGCTGGCATGGCGGGCTCTTTCACCACCATACCTTGGGCGGCAAAAACTATAAATACATTTGGTTCGTATACAATAGAATGTTCGTATATCATAAAACTTATATACGAAGGACGGGTGCCGCATACCTGATCCCGCAGCCCCGTATCCCCCGCTTCGCTGTGCATGACAGGATCGTGGGGGAAGAAGACTTCAATCCGGGTGTTACGGGCTGACACCCCGGGAGAAGTTACGCATGAGAGATCAAACACAACACGAGGTGAGAATAATGACAGAAGTGAAATCAGTACAGAAAGAAGTAACCGTTGAGACTCTCCCGTCCTCCGCAAAGGCCGTATTCTCCCTCCTCGAGGACGGCAAACCGAGGACGTTGAACGAGATGGTAGGAAGTGTCTCCTTCTCCCCGAGGACCATCCGGAACGCCCTGAACCGTCTGAAGGAGTGCGGTCTCATCGTGGCCAAGTTTAACTTCCGGGATGCACGAAAACCCCTCTACCAGTTGAAGATCGTCTGATCGGGAAATAAACCGGCGGGTTAATCCCCCTTTCGTCCCAATCCAGGGAGTGGGTGCGCAATGCTGAAGATGATGTGTACTATCTGCGGTCATATCTATGATCCGGAACGGGGTGATGAAGGGGTTGATCCCGGCATACCCTTTGACAGAGTTCCTGCAGACTGGAACTGTCCGGTCTGCGGCGCAGAGAAGTCGAGGTTTATCCCCGCGACCTAAGGGTGCAAAGAACATCCTTATTTCTTCCCGGCAATTCTTCTTCCGGGGCGTTTTACCGTTCCCGGAATGTGCAGGGCGATGAAGCACCAGTACTTTGGTGATACACGGGACCTTTTCAAATACGACCTCCTCATCGAGCTGGCGCTGGGCATTCCTGTTCTCCGCCGGATTCTCTTCATTCCCATGCTTACCCCGGACGACAAATCCCGTGGCGGGACAAGAACCGTGTTTCGGGATAACCATGCCGGATACCGGAATGTCGCATTACGCCGGTTTCTCTCTGCACATCATACTTCCCGGGACATTACCCTGATTGCTGATTATTTCAGGAAGCGTGGAATCGGCATGGACATGTTCGGGCCGGCATTCACGGCTCAGGCGAGGTCAGCGTATTTCGCGTCTGCTGCGAGGTTCTGCACGGGCGTGCCGGGGTCGTTGATATTCATCGATCCGGATATCGGACTCGAAGTGAGACGTCCGGATGAACGACACCTCCTTTTCACCGAACTCCATGCTGTCTGCAGGGCTGCGGATCCCCCGTTCCTCCTCATGATATACCAGCATTTCCCGCGGGTCACCAGGGACTCCTATGTCCGTTTCCGTCTCGCCCAGCTGCAGGAGTGCTGCGATCGGCCTCCCCTCGCACTGGGTGACGGGCAGGTGGTCTTCTTCCTGCTTCCCAGCGGAGAGGTTGCCGATCAGGTGTCTTCCTGTCTCCATCGCTATGCCGGGCACTACCCTGTTCTCCGCTGCTGGCCCTGATCTCTTCAGATCTGAACGTTCAGGAAGGTCCTGACCAGGATGCCGATCCCGAACGATATTGCCGCGATACCGAGACTGATGGCAGCCATTTCGATAAACCGACGCCAGAACGGGAGGTCTTTCGCAATCGCCGTATAGAAGGTGAAGAATACAATGATGACGATAGCAGCGGCCAGGGTTATGGCATACGCGGGCAGAGGCCGGGTCATCAGGAGGAACGGCAGGATCAGTACGATGACCGTGATCATGTATGCACCACCAGTATAGAGCGCTGCGGTGACCGGGTTGTTGCCTGATGCTTCTGATTTCTGGGAGAGGTATTCGGAGGCGCCCATCGAGAGAGCTGCTGCAATCCCCATGATCAGCCCTACTGCTGCGATAATCCGGGTCTGCTGGAGGGCGAGGGTGAAGCCTGCCAGGCTTCCGGTAAACTCGACCAGGGCATCGTTGATTCCAAGGACCACCGAGCCTACATACCGGAGACTCCTTTCATCGAGCATCCCGATAATTTCCAATTCATGTTCCTCTTCCTGGGAGAGGACCTGTTCTGCTTCCGGGATTACCCGGGCGATTTCCCGGTAGGTGGCGATCGCCTCGTTCTCCCGCTTCTCCATCAGCTTGACGCCGAAGGTGAGGCCGAAGAGCATCGCCGTAACCGAATAGACCCAGACCCGGCGCCATTGTGGCGGGAGGTCCTTTCCGGTATAGCGTCTGAGGATCCTGTAGTGGGAATGCTCCTCCTCTGCCATTCTTTGCAGCACAACGCGGTTGTGGGCATTCTTCTGGGCTGCGGCGAGGCGCCGGTAGATATGAAATTCGGTGATCTCTCCCCTCTGAAGCTCTGTCAGGCGGGATATCAGTTCCGGGCTGATGTTCCGGCTCCCCACCTCTCCGTTCTGCATATACGCAAGAGATTTCCGGGGGTATCGTTTAATCTTTCCATCCGGATTCCGGCATATTTTTATGATTCCCAGCCATTCCTCATATATCCATGGAGCCTGAGGATGAGGCCGGCCTTCCACAGTACCAGACTGAACTCGAGGCCATCGAAGAAAGCATAAGGAATTTCGAAGAAGGGCGGAGAGAAAATATCGCTGTGATCTCCGAACCTTTTGCCGGCAGGGGAAAGCTGATCGATGAGATCCGGAAGGTTCATGCCGATAAAATAACGTCGGTCAGGTTCAACTCAACCATCACCAGCAGCGAGTTTCTCTCATCCCTCCGTGAAGGAAAAGATATCATCATCCTTGAGAACTGCCACTTTCTCGTCAGGAGAAAGATCGGGGGCTTTGATCAGATCGATGCCTTCCTTCGGTACATGGCATCTTCGGGTCAGCTCTTCATTACCACCTGGAACTCATTTGCATGGTCCTATCTTTCTGCGGTGATCTCCATCAACTCCTATTTCCAGCGGGTTGTCCGCTTATACCCGCTCGGCGCCGAAGCCCTGCAATCCCTGATCCTCTCGTCCTATCCCTATATTATCAGGTTCGCTGAGGACCGCGATGCTGCGCGAGGGGGATTTTCTGTCTCGATGAAGTGTATCCATCTCAGACTGCCTTTTTCATCCACCGTCTATTGTCTTCCCTGGCCGGATATCAGGGTACCTCACCCTCTGAAGAGAAGGAAACTGAAGGGAAAAGATCTCTTCTTCAAGCGGCTTGCCGATATTTCGGGCGGCAATCCCGGTGTTGCACGAAGACTGTTCGAGCTTGCCCTGAAAAGCTCCCCTGAACTGCTGGTTTCTGCACCCGAAGAACCGAAATATACCATCGATCTCGGCGTGAGTGACCGTTTTCTCCTCTCCCTCATCCTCACCATGGAGTCCGTCGCGGAGGATGACCTCTCTGAAATTGCCGGCCCGGACATCGATGTCAGGAAGAGCCTCTACCTCCTCTCCTCATCAGGGCTGATAACGGAAGAAGATGGGGACTATGGTATTACTCCTGAAGCACTGAAGAGCGTGGTCCAGTACCTCGAACTGACACGGATGGTGTGGTAAATGGCGGATTTGCTGCCGAACACGACCGAATCCCTTGCGGGACTGACATTCCAGGATATCAGCTTCGGGACCGTCCTGTACGTCGCCTACGTCATTATCCTGGCCTACATTGTCGTGTTCATTTCTTCGTTTCTCCTCCGGAAACTGTCCGAGCGTCTCCCCACTTATCGTCACCCGGTCACCATGCTTATTCCGCTGGTCAAGATCTTCGTCTACTTCCTGGCCTTCTACTATATCATCATCGCCTTCATCCAGCCGAATCTGACCCAGCTGGTGGCCTTCTTCGGGCTCTTCGGAGCAGCCCTGGGCCTCGGTCTGAAAGATCTTTTTGCCGATATCATCGGGGGAATCGTCATCATCATAGAAAAACCGTACCAGATCGGTGATAAAATCACCATCGGGGAATACTATGGTGAAGTGACCGATATCGGAATCCGTTCGACCAAACTCGTGACACCCGGTGACAGCGTTGTTTCGGCACCGAATTACCTCATCTTCTCCCAGTCGGTGTCGAGCGCCAACGCAGGCAACATCTCCATGATGGTCATCATCGACCTCTTCATCGACTCCCGCTGTGAGTCTGGAACGGCCTTGAAAATACTGAAAGAAGCGGTTATCTCCTCCAAGTTCGTTTTCGTGTCGGAGAAGTTTCCCTTTACCGTTCTGGTCGATGATTTTCCATTCTACCACCGCATACGGGCCAAAGCCTACGTCAACGATCTCAGGGATGAGTTCGAGTTCAAATCCGAGGTCACCCGGAAGGCCTGGATCGAGTTCAGGAAGCATGGGATCCGCCCCCCCAGGATGCGGGATGCTATCCCTGAACAGGGAACGCTGACCGCTCCCCCTTCCTGAAGTCCTCCTTCCTCAGGGAAAGAAAGGGATATCACCAAATCCGTCCACCATGGTAGTACTCCATGAAGAGGGTTATCGTCATCTGCCGGACCGAGGATTCGCCGAACATCAGCTCCCTCGTCAAAGACATCACCTACATGAGATCCGAGTATGCCAAGCTCACCCGGTTCAGCATCCTGGTCCCTGATGAGGATCTCGACAACTTCATCTCGAAAATCCAGCAGTCGCTGGAATTTATGGACAAATCGACGATAGTCGAGGTGTTTTCCCCCGACTTCGTCATTTCCCCCGCGCTGAACGGGACCATCCAGGAAGAGCGGAAGAAACGGAAAATTGAACGGTCCCCGGTCGAGAAGCTGATCGAGTCCGCCGAGGATTCTGCTGATATTTCCCGGGATACCCTTGCCCTCGCCGCAATAGCGAGCATGGTGGCCCTCATCGGACTCTTCCTGAACAACGTGGGCATCATCATCGGGGCCATGCTCCTTGCCCCGCTTCTGGGCCCGATTTATGCCTTCGCCATCACCACGACCACCGGAAACCGCCACCTGGTGGTCACCTGTCTTCGCACCATTCTGATCTTTCTTACCGCCATCATCCTGATCGCCTTCGTAACCACGTTCATCCTCTCAATGGTCTTTGATCTGCCGCTGACCAGTGAGATCCTCTCACGGACTACTCCCGCACCGATCTATATCATCATGGCTATTCTTCTGGGCTTTGCCATCATTCTTGCCCTCTCCACCGGTATTCCCGAGAGCGTGGCGGGGGTTGCCGTCGCCGCCGCACTGCTGCCGCCGGCAGCGGTGGTCGGCATATCCCTCGCACTGTATCCATCAGGAGCGTTCGGAGCGCTGGTCCTGACCATGGAAAACGTCGCCGGTCTGATGGCCGGCAGTGTGGTGGGAGCCATGGCTCTGCAGGTGACGCCGAGAAGTTACCGGGAGAAAATGAATGCACGGACGATGCTCTACCGGATCCTCTGGATGCTGATCGTCCTGATCATACTCCTGGTATTCCTGTCAATCCTTCCCCTGTAACGGGACATCCTGCTCAGGGTCGAGGAGAATCTCGTTGGGAAGACCTGCAAGAGCTACTGCCGCGAGAGCGCCGGTGATACCCCTGCCGCCGTAGAGACGGATATCGAAGCGTTCTGCTACCCTTCTCGCCTCACCGGTCTCGATCCGGCCTGCCCGGGCCTCCTGGCCGTATGCCCGGAGATCCGGGTCGATCCTGAACCCCTGCTTGACCGCCACCCCCCATTCGGGGGAGAGGGCTTCGTCTCCCACAAAGAGGAGCGTCCGCTCTACCACCTTCGCAACGACTTCCGGGGGGGTTGCCAGCTCGATGGATGAACAGGAGTTGCCTGCGGTCCTCCCCGGTATTTCCGGATTGAGCATGGCAATATGATGGTCGATGGGGATGACCCCCTTTATCCCGCCCAGGTACTGGAGGAGGGCAAGGGCGAGGGCGAATGTTGCTCCGCCTTCACTGCTATCCGTATCGTCTATTCCGATGATCAGGTGGGTGAGTGCCCTCGTCCTGATGGCTCCCTCCACCACGCCACCACTCCTGCCGACGGTGACATCGCAGACACCATCAGCCCGTGACATCATATCGGTCAGTGAATATGCAGGGCCGCCGATACACCGGATATGCTGGATGATATCGTCGCCGTCCCGTTCCACCCCGACGATCCCCACCGCTGCGGACGGGTGGAGGCCGATTGAGATCTCACACCTTCCCATGCGGGCGCTCTCCCGAAGCAGGGTCCCGTCACGCCGCACCTCCTCGACAACCCCCCCGGCAAGGGCGTGATGGTATCCGCAGAACGCCGCGCTTGCCCCGCTAAGGCATTCGTGGTAGATCCGGACCTGGTCGCCATCTACCGTGGTGAAGATCTTCTGGCAGGCGCTCTGCGGAAGGGCCGAGAGCGAGGCATACCGGGCCGGCGACCTCCCCTGTTTCTTCTCCCGCTGAATGACACAACCTTCATCGATCAGCCGCGTGATCCAGTCCTGTGCGGTGCTCCGCGGCACACCGGCTGCTTTCTGGATGTCGGTAACCGTGAAATAGCCGTGTTCGAGCGTAAACGCCCGCATCATCTGGAGAAATTCCCTTCTCCGCTTAATGACCCCGGGCATGGGTTTCCCTGATGAAGAGCACGTCCCCGATGATAGCACTCGCTGTCTCCCGGGATCCTGCCCCTTTTCCGATGAGCGTTATTTCGCCGGCCATATCGGTCTCAATGGTGATGGCATTGAGGCTTCCCTCCACGACCAGCGGGTGATTCTTCGGAAGCACCCGCGGTGCAACCCTGAGAACTCCGCGGTCCGGGACTGCTTCGGCGATGAGACGGATGGTGCAGTGCTGCTCCTCGGCCAGCCGCAGGGCATCGGTGGTGAGCATATCAATCCCGGTTATTTCCACATCATCAAGTTTTACGTTCCGCTTCCAGATGGTGTTGGAGAGGATGACCAGTTTGATGGCCGCATCAATGCCTTTGACATCGTAGGTGGGGTCGGCCTCCGCGTATCCCATCTCCCGCGCCTCGAGCAGTGCCTGATCGTAGGTAAGTCCCTCGGCCGCCATCCTGGTAAGGATGAAATTGCAGGTTCCGTTCAGGATACCAAAGATGGCGAGCACCCGGTTGCCGGCAAGGCCGTGCTGGAGGGTATGCATGACCGGAATCGCCCCGCCCACGGTCGCCTCATACCGTATCGAAACCCTGTGTTTCCGGGCAAGGCTCTGGAGAGCGGCATAGTGGAGCGCAATGGGCCCTTTGTTCGACGTCACCACATGGTTTCCCCGGGCGATGGCCTTCCTGATGAACCCGGTTGCCGGCTCACCAGTCTTCGCGTCGGTCGGTGTGACCTCGATGAGAACATCGTAATCCGCCTGCTCGACGATATCAGTCGCCGAAATAGACTTATCCCCACAGTATCCCCGCTCCTGCTTGGCTGCGAGGACTTCCTCGATGTGGATACCGTCCTTGTCCATCAGACCGCTCTTTGAATCGGCAAGCCCCGTGACGGTGAGCCCGAGATCCTTTCCGTCCACCAGCTCCAGGACCCCCCGTCCGACTGCCCCCATACCAAGGATTGCTATCTTCATCCGATCCCCTCCAGGGGTTCGATGATGAGGAGATTCTTTTCCTTGGCAACCCCCCGCAGGATCCCGAGGGCCTGCTCCATATCCTCCTTGTTGACCGCCCTGATGACCAGGCGGGCTGAAGAAGGCTCGCTTATGGCCGGCATCACCATCGTCAGTTCGGTCACCTCCGCATATCCGGTGCAGTCAATCCTGTCGACGGTATCTCCGAGATCGGTATGCATGATATGGCCGATCATGATGACGGTCTGCTTGTAGAGCAGCCGCTCTTTGCCGATCCTGACCACATTCACCCCCTGCCCCTTGATAAGGGAGAGGAGTTCCCCGAGCCGCTGTTCCTGCAACTCGAGTACGATCTGCACCGCAAGGACGTCCCCGTCAGTCTTCTCGTCCCTCTGGTGGATGACAGCAATGATATTCCCGCCGACGTCAGATATCGGTTTCAACGCTGCGACCAGTTGCCCGGGAGTGTCCTTCATCTCCAGTTTCATGGATACCTGCACCAGGAACCACCTGTAGGTACAATGCGAATCCGGGAAAGATAAGCCCTTGTGCCGGACCCGTTTCCCGGGGCAGGAATACGGGGGAAGGACGCCGCCTCAGAGCACGAACATGACCCAGAGCACCCCGAGACCGACAGCGACGGTGATGCCCATGACCAGGAAACCGAGCTTGAGGAAGTCAAAAAAGGTGATCCCGATCCCTTCCCGCTCGGATATTCCGAGAACGACAACATTCGCGATGCCCCGATGGCAGTCCCGTTCCCCCCGAGGCATGCCCCGAGGGAGAGTGCCCATAAGACGGATAGATATCCATCGTGGTCCCGGGATCGCTGATAAGCGGGATCATTGCAGCCGTGAGCGGGATATTATCAACAATGGCAGAGGCAACTGCAGCAAACCATGCGACGATGATCATGGCCTGTCCGGTCGTGTCCACGGCGCCAACCATGGATTCGGCGATAGCGGCTATGATCCCCGACTCGACAAGGGCCCCAACAACGATAAAGAGCCCCCGAAGAAGAAGAGGGGCGGCCATTCAATCTTTTCGAGGATCATCTCCGGTGCTTCCCTGCTCCAGATGAGGAGAATCGCGGCGCCGATCAGGGCCGCCTCTGCTGGTTCGAGTCCGAGTATCCCGTGAAAAAAGAACATGATAATCCTCGCCGAACCATTACACGCAGCGCCCGATCTGCCCGGATTCCGGGGAGTACAGGGGCTCGTTGAATACCTCCTTTTTCCATCCGGGCATGCCTGGTGGGACCATCCTGGTCCGTTCCGAACCTGAGGTTCCATGGGAACGGTGCACAGCGGTTTTTACCTGAGGTAGTTCTCCGTTGTCACAACCCTCGTGCGGGTGGGGCCGGCTCCGAACGGCCAGGGCGTCCCGGAAGAGATCACAGCCCCTCACCCTCCCGACGCTCTGTATTGTTGACCGGCTTGGCGGAGATTTCGTCCGTACCGGACTCTCCCGGTCCGGCACCTGTCCCTTCACCAGCGGTTTTTTCCCCTATGGTCCCTGCTTTCACCGACGATGCGGATTCCGGGCGGACGGTTCCGGGCCGGATTCCGGACGGGGTTATGAAACGGGTGAAGAAGTAGGTGAAGGATCGATTCTTCTCCAGGGCAACCCCGATGGAGAAGAGATCGAGGATATCGGCCATGAATGCGATCCGCGAGGTATAGAAACGGGGAATCATGTGGTTGAACATCTCCTTGGTAATGTGATTGGTGGTCCGGTACGATCGGAGAGCGAGGCGCCGCTGGGACCTTTCATCCAGGCCGGCCAGATACCAGCTCTCGATCTCCTGGATGATGATCACGATACGGTCATCGGAAAGTACACAGAACCGGGATTTCAGGACGGCTTTCTTCGCCTTTACGTTCCGCTCCTGGTCGATGTCCCCGCACATGATGAAGTCATGATCCATGGCGGTGATACTCCGGACAAAACGACAGACCTTCACGCTCTTCATGCTGGCATAGGTGATGATCTCCACCGATGCGTAGTCGCCCCCAAGGAGGGGCACGATGACTCGTGAGAAGAACCGGCGATCGTCGCTTCCCTCGACGAAGATAAACAACCGGCGCGGTGTCATTCCATTCCCAGGAGGTTCTGGATGAAGAGATCCTCGATCCCGATCTCGTGCTCGAGAAAGATGCGAATCTCTTTCTTCGTCCCCGGGCGGGTGACCTGCGAGAACCCGCTCCGATCCCGGGATATCAGGAGGATGTCTTCCAGATCACCATGCTTGACCATCTCGGGATTGTGGGTGGTGACGATGATCTGCTTGGTCTTCGCTGCATCCTTCAGCATCTCGACGAGCTTCGAGATGAGGAAGGGGTGGATATTCCGCTCGGGCTCTTCGATCACGGTGACCGGTCTTTTTTCAAAGTACAGTGCAATGATGAGGGCAAGGATATTGATCGTCCCGTCCGATATCATCGATGCAGGGAGATATTTGTCGCTGCTGTAGGTCTCTTTCAGCTTCAGAAACAGGGACATATCCATGAACTTCTCGACGGCTATCTCGTCGACGAACGGAAGCATCTCGTGGGTCAGCCGCAGGAACTCGGCCTTCTTCTGCGGGTCTTCAAGGATATTCTTGATCACGATGGCCAGGTTGCTGCCGTCCTTTTCCAGTTCGGTTTTGCCGACGATGGGGACCGCCCGCTTCAGGAGGAGCGGGTCAAAGTCAAAGACTTTCATTCCGCGGAATATCCACTCAAGCGGGGGAATGCCGGGAACGGCGATGGGAAGGTTCATGATCAGCCAGCGGGCAGGGATCTCGTGCCGCTGGAAATACTGGGGAAAAAGCTCCTGGTCGCGGAGCTCGATTGACTCGGGAGGGACGATCGCATACGCCACCGAACCCTCGACCCTGGCGAGGGTGATCCGTCCCATGCCAAGCTCGCTCTCCCCGGGGGTTCCCGGCCGGGAGAAGATGCCGGTGATAACCAGGAGGTCGCGGGATATCTCGTAATTCTCTCCCGTCTCCGAGAATGAGAGCGAGAATTCGTAGAGGATCTCGAAGGGCTCGAAATAGACCGGGAGCCCGTCTTTCACCGCAATGATATCCTGCCGTTTCTCTTCGAGCAGGTAGAGGATCCTGAAGGAGAAGGGCATTCCGGCCCCGATCGTGGTGTTCCGGAGATATTCCACGCCACCCTGCAGCGATATCGCGTTATCAAGTCCGTACTTGGCGATATCCCTGATAAATTTGAAGATCTGGATGAGATTGGATTTTCCCGATGCATTCGACCCGATAATGATGTTGAAGTTGTCGGGCTCGATCTGGAGTTCCCTGAAGCTTTTGAAGTTTCCGACCGAGATCTCCCTGATGGGCATGCATGAGCATTCTTTGGCTTTGGACAAAAGATCTTCGTTTGGCAGGAAGATTGGAGCGCTGATCGAAAGTGTGTTTTAGGAACGGGCAGTATCAGTAGATAGGAACGCAGATGGCGGACAATCAGGTCATTGTCGGCGACAACCTGACCAAACGTTTTGGTATCCTCACCGCGGTGGATGGCATCAGCTTCTCGGTGTCACGGGGGGATGTCTTCGGATTCCTCGGGCCGAACGGCGCGGGGAAGACCACGACGATGAAGATGATCCAGTGTATTTCGCCGAGGACTGCCGGATCGCTCACGGTACTCGGGATGGACACCGCCGCCCATCCCCGTGAGATCAAGGCAGAGCTCGGGGTGCTGCCCCAGGAAACCAACCTTGACCCGGAATTCACCTGCCGGGAGAATCTGGTAACCTACGCCCGGTACTTCGATATACCGGTTTCCGAGGCGCGGAGACGGGCAGATGAACTCCTCAGTTTTGTCCAGCTCCGGGAGAAGCGTGATGTCCCAATCGACAAACTCTCCGGGGGGATGAAACGGCGGCTCCTCCTTGCCCGTGCCCTTATCAACGATCCGAAAATCCTCATCCTCGATGAACCCACGATCGGTCTCGACCCCCAGGGACGCCACCTCATCTGGGAGAAGCTCAAGGCACTCCAGGCGGCTGGCAACACCATCGTACTCACCACCCACTACCTCGAGGAGGCAGAGCGGCTCTGCAACCGCCTGGTGATCATGGACGAAGGAAAAATTCTGGTCGAAGGAAGCCCCGCCGACCTGGTCTCACGCTACGTGGGAAGCGACATTGTCGAGGCAGAGCACACTCCCGAGGTCGTCTCCTGCCTCCAGGAAATGGGGGTGCAGTTCGAGATATATGGCGACATGGTCCAGGTCACCACCGACCGGCCCAGGGAAGTGGCGAAACGACTCTTTGAAACCTGCAATCCGGGCCATGTCTTCGCCCGCCGGGGATCCCTCGAAGATGTCTTTCTCAAGCTGACCGGGAGGGTGCTCCGTGACTGACGAAGGAGACGGTGACGGTGGAAACGGTTATATCCTTCCCAGGCTCTCACGATCATGCCTCAAGGTATGGCGGCGGAACTGGGATGTCTTCTTCAAGACCTACCAGGTGAACTTTCTTCCCCCCTTCATCGAGCCGGTCCTCTACCTTCTCGCGATAGGGTTCGGTCTCGGGATCTTCGTCGGGGAAATTGACGGGATTCCCTACGTTGAATTCATTGCGCCGGCCCTCCTCTCCATCTCCATGATGAACTCGGCCTTCTTCGAGTGCACCTACTCTTCGTACGTGCGCATGTATTACCAGAAGACGTTCGATGCCATGATAGCCACACCCCTCTCCATCGACGACGTGATTGCAGGAGAGCTGTTCTGGGGAGCAACGCGGAGCCTCATCTATTCATCGGTGATGCTCCTCGTCCTCATCGGATTTGGCGTGGTAAGCCTCCCCTCGTCACTCCTCGTGATACCGTTCTCCTTCATAGCCGGGCTCCTGTTTGCCTGCATAGCGATGTGCTTCACGGCGATCACGCCAAGCATCGATGCCCTCAACTACCCGTCCTTCCTCTTCATCACCCCGATGTTCCTCTTTTCAGGAACGTTCTTCCCGCTCTCCATTCTTCCCGGACTGGTGCAGGTGCTGGCTGTCGCCCTGCTCCCGCTCACCCAGCTGGTGATCGTGACCCGATCGCTCACGCTTGCCGACCTGTCCCCCCTTTTCCTCTACAGCCTTGCCTGGATCGGCCTTGTCACCGCGATCTTTTTTGTCGTCTCCACCTGGCTGATGCGCCGCCGGCTCATTGTCTGAAGACCAATACCTAAATATCGCGGCTTCCTTTCTCTAAGGACAGGATGATACTATCATGACCGTCTATGCCTGCGCCCAGACCAATGTGATCAGCGTGAAACCCGACGCCACCGTTCGTTTCGTCGCCGGACTGATGAGAGAGAAGAATATCGGGTGTGTCATCGTCACCGAGAACCATAAGCCGGTAGGAATCGTAACCGACCGGGATATTGCACTCCGTGGTGAAACGCTCTGCGATGATCCCGAATCGGCCCTGATCGAAAGCATCATGACCAGGGATATCGTCACCATCCGGAAGGACTGCGGCATATTCGAGGCCATCCAGATGATGAAATCCGCGGGTGTCAGGAGGATGCCCATTGTTGATGCTTCGGGACGACTCGTTGCCCTTCTTACCGTTGACGACCTGGTCCGGCTGCTTGCCCGCGAGCTCTCGGACATCGCCCGGATCATCGGGAAAGAAGGTCCCGAGATCTGAAAACCGGATCACCTTTCGGCAGAATCAGACGGAAAAGCTTCATGAGGGGCATTTTTAAAGATTCCTGAAGGAAGATCCGTCGTATTTTACCCCGTGAGGACCATTATGGCGCTGCCGCGATCGCCCCCCCCGAAAGAATGTTCCCGGTCTCTTATCCTCGTGGTGGTGACCATCGGGAGTTTTCTCAATCCCTTTACCGGCTCGAGTATCAACCTCGCCCTCCCTCTGATCGGTGAGGAGTTTGCCGTCAATGCCATCATCCTTTCCTGGATTCCCGCTGCGTACCTCCTCTCCACGGCAATCTTTCTCCTGCCGGCAGGAATGCTTGGAGATATCGCCGGAAGGGGGCGGGTGTTCAGCTGGGGGACCCTGATCTACACCGTTGCGTCGGCGCTCACCATCTTTGTCCCTTCGGCCTCCGCCCTCCTGGTGCTCCGGTTCCTCCAGGGTATCGGGAGTGCCATGCTCTTCGGTACCGCGGTCGCCATCATCGCCGAGCTGTATCCCCCCGGGGAGCGGGGGAGGGCGCTCGGGATCAATGTCACCGCCATCTATGCCGGGCTCACCCTCGGCCCTTTCTTCGGGGGCCTCCTGACCCAGTTCTTCGGGTGGCGGAGCATCTTTCTGGTTACGGTTTTCCTGGGGGTCGTGGTCCTTCTCCAGGTATCCCGTTTCCCCGCACTGCTGGATGAACCCAGGAGATATGTATTCGACTGGGCGGGCGCGTGCCTCTCCGCTCTGATCCTGATTCTCTTCTCGGTAGGTGTCTCCCGCGTTCCTGACCCGGCCAGCATCGGGCTGATCGGTGCCTCAGCCCTTACCGTGATCATCTTTCTCGCGGTTGAAAACCGGCGTCCCCAACCGCTCTTTCCCATTACGCTCCTCCGGGAAAACAGGGTGTTTTCCTTTTCAAACCTCGCCGCCCTGATCAACTACAGCGCCACCTTCGCCGTTACCTTCCTGATGAGCCTGTACCTCCAGGTGGTAAGGGGCATGTCTCCGGCTGCTGCAGGATCGGTCCTGCTCATCCAGCCTTTTTGCCAGATGATCTGTTCGCCGCTGGCCGGGAGGCTCTCTGACCGGACCGATCCATCCCTCCTCGCTTCCTCCGGAATGGCGGTCAGTTCGCTGTGCCTCCTCTCGCTGGCGTTCCTTGGAGAGACGACATCAACAGGGATCATTGCCCTGATCCTTGCTGCGCTGGGAATCGGGCTCGGGCTCTTCTCTGCCCCCAACACCACGGTGATCATGGGAAGCGTGGAGCGCCACGACTATACGCTTGCCTCATCGATGGTCGCGACCATGCGGAACTCCGGGATGATGATGAGCATGGCTATCGTGATGATCTTCTTTGCCCTGCTCCTCGGAGATGCGCCAATCACCCCTGATGTCTCCGGGCAGTTCCTGGCCAGCATGCACCTGATCCTGCTCGTCTTTTCCCTGCTCACCCTGATCGGGGCTTTCATATCCTGGAACCGGGGACGACTGCCGGGGACCGGGAAGCCTTCCTAAAGCCAGCCTTTCTCCTGCCAGTACGCGTATTCGTGAACCCATACGTCCCTGTTTGCAGTAACGAGAGCCCGCATGCGGGCTTTCATCTCGGCGTGCTGAAGTTCCTGGTCGGGATACCGGGCTTTACCCGCAATTGCCTGGACCAGGGTCACGCCGAGATCGGAGGCCTGCTTCTCGGCAACCGAGAGGAGGGTGGGGTCCGGCCCCAGTATCACCCCGACACCGCCAACGGTTGTGGCACCGAGGATCCGGAGGATGTTGTTTTGGTACTCAACAACCTCCTTTGCATGGGAACCCCCGGCGGTTGAGACCGAACACCCGTATTTTCCCTCAAATTTCTGGCAATGGATTGCATCGGCGAGCCGATCGAGCACGAGCTTCATCTGGGCCGTCACCGAGTTGATATAGACCGGAGAGCCGAGCACGATCCCATCTGCTTCCATCATCTTTTGAAAGAGGAGCGGAAAATCATCGGTGTGGATGCACTCACCCGACTCATAGCAGATCCCGCACCCGATACAGAATTCAAGGTCAAGTGCGCTGATATCGATAACCTCGTAGCGGGCACCGGCTTCAGCGGCACCCTCCATGACGGCGTTCACCAGGCGCAGTGTCCGGCTCTCTTCACCCCGGGGACTCCCGCAAAGACCAAGAAGTTTTACCATGCTACCACAGGGATGATCTGGCGCCTCCCCTTGAAAAGGCCATCGCCCCGCCCGGTTGAGGATGGGAATCGTTTTCCCGGACTACAGAGCATACTGATCTGGTTCTTTCACCACCCTCCCATGTCTCCGTGGCTTCTCATTGGAATCTTGGCCGCACTCCTGACAATGTTCGGGTTTGTCCCCCAGCTGATGAAGATGTACCGGACAAAATCGGTCTCAGACGTCAGCCTTGGAACGCTCTGTCAGTTCACAACCGGGGTATCACTCTGGGCCGTCTATGGCTTTCTGATCCG
>JAAEET010000024.1 GCA_013415565.1 Methanomicrobiales archaeon | reverse complement strand
CACGACGATACAACAACATATATGGGGACCTTCTGTACAATGCCATTTCTTCCCAATCGAACCTCAAAATGCTTTTCTTTTTCGGTCATCATCCATCCCTAATTGTGGCGGGCCTGAAAGTATCACTCCCGGATGGTATATATGCCATGGGAGTTAGGAAAACGAACAAAATAGTACTGATTCGTATCCGGATTCATCGACATGGTTAAGTATATTCCCGGAAATTGAGCAACGATAATGTAAAGGGGGTTTATAAAATGACACGATTGATACCAAAAGTTATGCTCTTCATGATGGTTGTATCTCTTCTTTTTATAGCAACAGCAGCAGCTAATATGGCTCTTCCGGAAGGGTGGCCGGACTACGAACCTGGCATGGTCCGCCCGGAACCTGAGTTTAGTAACCGCTACGATTACTATGATTATGTAATTGAAAGAATTCAAAGCCATTCTCAATATACAAGATTGGTCAATCCGAACGACAGTCGGGTGGCTCAGAGTCGGGTGGCTCAGATTATTAGCGGGAATTTTCCTGGATTGGCCGATGGATACACCTCGGATCGGCTTCAGGATTTAATCAACGATTTCCGGACACGGGTTTAACAGCCGACGGCCCCGGAGTTGTCCGGGGTGCCGGATTTTTAGTCGCAGGAGTCACCATGCAACAGTGGGCGTATGAAATCCAGTTCATCGTAGCCCTGTCGTTTACCCTGGCAATTGAAATCCTGGTCTTATGGTGCGTGCTCCGCCTGTGGATGAAACAGCCGAAAGAGACGCTCCCCTTGCCGGTCATCCTGACCGCCGGTTTCTTTGCAACAGCCGCCACCCTGCCTTTTGTCTGGTTCATCTTTCCGTTCGTTTTCCGCACATACCTGCCGTATATTATAATCAGCGAAAGCTTTGCCGTATTCGCAGAAATGTTCCTGTACATGTGTTGCCTGCGGCTGAAACCCCTGCCTGCGCTGGGGGTATCGCTGCTCTGCAACAGCGCCTCGTTCTTTGCCGGCGAAGTGCTGTGGTTGTTCCTCTGAAGATCGCCGTGGTTTCTTCCCGCTCATCCGTCTTCGATTTCCATCGTAGCCTTCGCCTGTCGGTCGGTTCGTTACTTCGGAGACTGTTTCGGCTCCTGGTGCCGGTCGAAGAATATGTTCTTGCCGGTCGCACTGACCGGGATGCCGTAGGCAACCGAACATCCCGGGACCATCCCGAGGGAACGGGCAGCGACGCCGGCAGAATACATGACCCGGTTGTCGAGATTGTGGATGGATGCCGATTTGACCGCAGACCCGACCGCTATTCCCAGGTCCGCCATTTTGAGAACGCAGTTCGGACCCGAAAACGGTGACCCGGTCTCTTCCCGGTCTTTGCATGCTTCGGCCATTGCGGCACAGGACGGGTACCCGCATCCCTGGCAGTTGATGCCCAGGGTCTCGTGACCCCGGGCTCCGATGATGAGGCAGGCACCGGATGCAGCAATATTCCCGGCATCCCTGAGGAAGAAACCGATGTTGTGTTTCTCTCCAAACGCCTTCATCTCAGCGGCAAGGGCCGGAAGCTCGTCTTTCGGAACGATCCGGGTCACGATCGAGTCCATTCCTTTTCCTTTCGGCGCCGTCCGTGCCGAGAGGGCCATGAGCGCGATCGCCGCACGGAGACCGTCATCTTCACTGTTCATACTGCGTAGTGTACCCGCAACCCGCAAAAAGAATATGCGCTTTACCACGGGAACTGATAGAAACGGTTATTTGCGCGGATGAGCACCGTTATGCGGAACATTCCCGCCGGAAGGGTCGGGTACGGGGAAGGGGGTGTGATCCCCCTGATCCACCTGCCCGGAGAACGGGAAGACCGGGGTTGAGCCACGATGGCAGTACGAGAAATTCTCCCTGATATCTACTGGATTGGTGCCATTGACTGGGATCGACGGATTTTTGATGCCCTGATCCCCCTGCCTGAAGGAACCAGCTACAATGCGTACCTGGTCTCCGGAAGCGAGAAGACTGCCCTGATCGACACCGTCGATCCTACAAAGGAATTTGAATATGTCTGCAACCTGGTCAAGGCCGGGGTCGAATCGGTCGATTACATCGTTGTCAACCATGCCGAACAGGACCACTCGGGATCGCTCCCGATGGCCGCGGAACTCTTTCCCCGAGCACAGATCGTGGTCAGCGAGAAGTGCCGCGACCTCGTGGAAAGCCTGCTCGAGATCCCACCGGAACGGTGCCTGGTGGTGAAGGACGGCGATACCATCTCACTCGGCAACAAGACCCTCGAGTTCATCATGGCTCCCTGGGTACACTGGCCCGAGACCATGCTCACCTACCTGCAGGAAGACCGGGTGCTCTTTTCCTGCGATCTCTTCGGTTCCCACCTGGCCACGAGCAGCCTGTTTGTCGATGACATGCGGGATATCTACCATCCGGCCAAGCGATATTACGGCGAAATCATGATGCCCTTCCGGTCAAATATCCGGGAACACCTGGCCCGTCTCTCCGCGTACGATATCGGCATCATCGCTCCCAGTCACGGACCGCTCCACCGGCCCCCTGGTCCCATACTCGCTGCATACCGGGACTGGATATCCGATGAGGTCAGGAACGAGGTGGTCATTATCTACGTGAGTATGCACGGAAGCACGGAGAAGATGGTAAACCACCTCGCGGGAGCACTCATGGAACAGAACGTCACGGTCCGGATATTCAACCTGCAGGTATCGGATCTCGGGGAGATCGCGATGGCGCTCGTCGATGCGGCAACCGTGGTCATCGCGACCCCCACCATGATCTTCGGTCCCCATCCGCTGGCGGTGAATGCGGCATATATCACCAACCTTCTCCGCCCGAAGACAAAATTCGCAGCCGTTATCGGTTCGTTCGGCTGGGGCGGAAATACGGTCGAGATCCTCAAAGGGATGCTCTCACGGCTCAATGCCGAGATGCTGGATCCGGTGTACGTGAAAGGGGCACCTGACTCGGCGTGCCTGCGGAATCTCGAGACCCTGGCGGATCGTATCGTTGAAAAACACCGGGAGAACGGCGTGTTCACTCCCGGGGCGGGATAGTGTTCAGGAACGGGATTCTCAACCTTCCTGGTGACCGGTATGGAGGAACGCTCACCATTTCATGCGGCGCTTTCAGCAATCCCCGGGACGTACATCATCGGTGTCGCCGGTGACAGCGGATCGGGCAAGACCACGTTCACTGCAGCCCTCCGCCATCTTTTCGGAGACCGGCTGGTCTCTACCATTACCCTCGACGACTATCACCTCTATGACCGTGAAGAGCGCCGTATCCGCAACATAACCCCCCTTGCTCCGGAAGCAAACAACCTGGAAGGACTCGAGGAGGATCTGCGGACGCTCAAAGCGGGACGTCCGGTCAGAAAAAAAGTCTATAATCATACGACCGGGATGCTGGAGGGTCCGGTGGAGTTTTCCCCCTCCCGGATCCTCATTCTTGAAGGACTCCATACGCTGTTCACCCCCGGGCTACGAGAACTCATGGATTTTTCCCTCTACGTTGACCCGGCGCCGGATGTCAAGAGAGAATGGAAAATCAAGCGGGATACCGGAAAACGCGGATATTCTGAAGTGGAGGTCATGGAGGAGATTCGGCGAAGGCAGGCCGATTATTCCCGCTACATTGCACCCCAGCGGAAGTGTGCCGATGCCGTCGTCACCATTTCCTTTTCACGGTTCGGCCGCGAACTAGGGTGGACCCGGAATATCTACCGGATCACGCTTTTGCAGACACCCGTCGCAGAACCGGGCGACGAGATCGGCTTTTCCATCGCCCTCCCCCTGCTTGCCACCACAACTACCTGTCCGTTCTCCCTGGAATATGGTCACCGGACTGCCGGGGGCAGGGAGATGGCCGCACTCACCATTGACGGTGAATGCGATCAGAGATTCCTTCCTCTCTTCCTCCGGTATCTCGGGAAAGAGACCGGGATCGATCCTGCCATCGTTGTGGGAGACCGGAAATGCCTCTCTCCATCCGGGCTCGTCCAGCTCATGTTCTGCTGGCGTATCATCCGGGAAATTCTTACCCGTGCCTGAATCTCCATATCCTTCCGTTGCGGAAAGGTAATCATAAATCGGCGTTTACTCTGTAGTAATGGGCAGGATCTCCTACTTTTCAACCGTACTTGCGGAACTGGGAGGGATGCTTGCCTTCATCAGTCCGCTCACCGCGGTTCCCCTCGTCGTCGCTCTCGTATTCCGGGAATTTTCCCTGCTCCTCCCCATGGCGACGGTCCCGATCCTGCTCTTTCTCCTCGGCACCCTGCTCGCCCGGATCCCACGCAAGAAGGAAGAGATCCGGCTCTCCTCTGCCATGTGCTCGGTAGCCCTGGTATGGCTGGCATTTGCACTGGTGAGCACCATTCCATTCATCATGATCCTGGAAATGCCTTTCACCGATGCCCTCTTTGAGTGCATGGCAGGATGGACCGGAACCGGATTCTCCCTGTTCCCCTCGCTCTCCCGGATCCCCGAGACGCTGCTCTTCTGGAGAACCTACATGCAGTGGGTCGGCGGGATGGGGGTGATCGCACTCGCCATTACCATGGCGGCGAGAGGAGGGCTGGTCCAGTCGTCGCTCTTCAGGGCGGACAGTCGGAGCGAACGAATCCTGCCGTCGGTGATAAACACCGGGAAAGACATCTGGGCGGTGTATATCTTCCTCACCCTGATCGGGATCGGGATCATCCTGATATCGGGAATTCCTCTCTATGACGCCCTGACGCTCTCACTTTCGACCATCTCAACCGGCGGTTTTATCCCGGTCCAGGGCGGGATCCAGGCCTACGCAAACCCGCTCCTCGAATACCTGCTCATCCCGGTCATGCTTCTCGGTTCCACTCCGTTCACCCTCTACTACATCTCCTACCGGAAACGGAAGCTGTCCCTTTCCGGGAACGAGCAGGTCAGGCTCCTCATCATATTTCTTGCCGCGGGTGCGGCAATTGTCATCACGGATCTCCATATCCTGAAAGGCCTCGCGATCACCGAAGCCCTGCGCCAGGGCCTCTTCATGACCGCTGCTGCGATCAGCACGACGGGATACCAGAATGCGAATCTGCACCTCTACCCGGCAGTCACCATTGTACTGCTCACCGTCCTGATGTTCATCGGGGGATCATCGGAGAGTACGGCAGGGGGGGTGAAGCTTTCCCGGATAGCGATAGGATTCCGGGGAATGGCATGGTGGTTCCGTCGTGTTTTTGTCAGAACCAGGGTGCTCGTCCCGTTCACCTACGGCGGAGAGAAGATTTCAGAGAGTGTTGCAGAACCGGAGATATCGAAGAGCATGCTGGTCATCATCCTCTCGGTCCTGACCGTCTTTGTCGCAACCATGGTGATCCTCCAGTTCCACCTGCTTTCCATTGATGTCTCCGAGCTGGTCTTCGATGTTGTATCCGGACTTTCCTGTTGCGGGATCACGGCCGGCTATATCTCGCCGGATATGCCTCTGGTATCGAAATGGGTTTTTATCCTGGTGATGTGGATCGGCAGGCTCGAGGTGATCCCGGTGATCGTGCTCTTCATGGGGATCTACCGGGGTCATTCATGAGGGGATTTTCCCTGGTGAGAACTGGTTACCGGGGATCCGTGCGGTGCGATTCACGGCCAGGTGTTCCGGACGGACGGGAGGTCATACCCGACGGCAAGGGGATGCCGGCAGGGGGCGCAGGGATCGGGGATAATCCTGCCTGTTTTTCATTCATGGCAGACAGGTATCTCCGGATTGAACGTACCGGGCCGGACAATTAAATTTGGGTAAACTTCAGAATAGCATATATTATTTCCCGTTCCATATCTGATGATGAAGCAGATCGCCCTGTACGGAAAGGGGGGTATTGGAAAATCCACCACGTCAGCAAACATATCGGCGGCACTTTCCGACATGGGGCTTGACATCCTCCAGATCGGCTGCGATCCGAAGCGGGACAGCACGCGTATGCTCATGCAGGGACGGCTGATTCCCACCGTCATGGACCAGGTGCGGGAGCGGGGGGACCGTTCCATCGCACTGGACGATGTGGTGTTCACCGGCTATGGTGGCGTCAGGTGTGTGGAGGCAGGCGGGCCGGAACCCGGCGTAGGCTGTGCAGGCAGGGGGATCATCGCCACGTTCCAGATCCTTGAACGTCTCGGGGCTCTCCACGGCGATGTTATCGTCTATGATGTTCTCGGCGACGTTGTCTGTGGAGGTTTCGCGATGCCGATGCGGGAAGGTTACGCCCAGGAGATCTACCTCGTAACCTCCGGCGAACTCATGTCCCTGTATGCCGCAAACAACATCTGCAAAGCGATCAAAAGGCTCTCCGGCCGCTCCCGCGGCATCTGCCGTCTCGGTGGAGTAATCGGGAACGGGAAGAATCTTGAGGACGAAGAGGAACTGATCTCACGGTTTGCCGGGCGGATCGGAAGCACCCTGATCCAGTTTGTTCCCCGGAGCCCCGTTGTCCAGCGTGCGGAGCTGAACAAGAAGACGGTCATCGAGTACGAACCCGAATCACGGCAGGCCGCCGTCTACCGGCAGCTGGCCGGAAACATCATGAAAAACACCCGGCTCGATATTCCCGAACCACTGGAGATGGAGGATCTCGAAGCCCTCGCATATGAATTCATTACGAACTGAAGGGTGCACGCTTACCGGGGCCCTCTCGGTCACCATGGCCGTGACCGATGGCATCACCATCATCCATGGCCCGGACGGCTGCGTCCACCACACCACCTCCCTCCTCCATGCTCTCCAGGTCGATCACGACCGACTCTTCTCTCCGGTTATCCTCTCGAGTTCCCTCACCGAGTCGGAAATCATTTTCGGCGGTGAGGAAGCGCTCGAAAGAGCCATACGGAACGCTGCCGCACGGAATCCGGGATTGATCTGCGTTCTTTCATCCTGTGTCTCGGCTGCAATCGGCGATGATGTCCAGGCGGTCTGTGCCAGCTCCCCCGGCCCCGATATTGTTGTCGTTCCCACCGGCGGATTCCTCGGCGGAGGCTTCTCGGATGGTGTGGAACAGGCTCTGCTCGCGCTCTCCGTGCTCAGCGGAGAGGGGCCGTGTTCCGATGGCACGGTCACCCTGATCGGTGAGAAAAACCTCGAATATGAGGCCGATGCCCATTACCGGGAACTTTCGCGGCTTCTCTCTCTTCTCGGTGTCCGGATCCGGCTCCGGTTCGTCCGGGATGTCCCCGCTGCAGCGCTCAGGCAGCTGGGATCCGGGTCACTGAATATCCTCCGCGATTCTTCACTCCGTGAAGTCGGCGATATATTCCGGCGCCGTTTCGGCACTCCCTGTATCACCTCGTTCCCGGTAGGTTTTGCAGGAACCCTCCGCTTCCTGGAGCAGGCGGGGGAAGAACTTGGAATCGACAGCCGCCAGGCAGTGAAGAGGGAACGGGAAAACCAGGAACGGCTCATCAGCCACTTCCAGGATCTGAAGGGGGTGGAGGTCTCGTTCCAGGGATTAAATTCTTCCGCTCTTCCGGTTGCCGAGGAACTCGTGCAGCGGTTTGATCTCCGTACGGGAAACGGGGCATGCCGTGTCCCGGTGCCGGATCCGTTGCCGGTTGGGACTGCAGGCCTCTCGCGACTGCTCCACCGGTGGAGGAGGATCTGCCGTGCGTGAATGCATCAATGCACTCTGGCCCTGTGCCATGACCGGTGCGGTATCCTGTCTTGCAG
The DNA here is from genome assembly GCA_013415565.1 of Methanomicrobiales archaeon. Classification (GTDB taxonomy): domain Archaea; phylum Halobacteriota; class Methanomicrobia; order Methanomicrobiales; family Methanospirillaceae; genus UBA9949. The sequence continues at coordinate 20,611 of JAAEET010000024.1, read as the reverse complement.
GGATCCGGGGGATGGGAACGATCATCCATGGATCAAGCGGGTGCTACTTCTACCCTGCGACCGTGCTCCACCGCGACCTCCACTGCACCTTCCTCATCGAACAGGACATCATCTTTGGTGCGGCCGATCGTCTCAGGACCGTTATCAGCGAGATCAGGGGGCGGTATGGATCCCTGGCGGTCGTCAATACCTGCACACCGGCGATCATCGGGGATGATATCACCGACATGCCCGGCTGCGAGGGCGTCCTGGTCATCGACAGTCCCGGCTTCATGGGAACGTATGAGGATGGATACCGCCTGGCCTGTGAATCGCTCCCGGTGACGACAGCGTGCGATCGAAGCGGGGTCAACCTGGACGGTATCAGTATCCTCGATCCCTTTGGCCGGGGAAATGTCATGGAGGCGGAACGGATTCTCGCGATTGCCGGGATACCCGTTGCTGCAGTCTTCTCGTCCTGCCGGCTGGAGGATCTCGGAAAAGCCGCTGTTCCCACCCTCTCGGCAAATCCCGATCTTTCCGGCCCCTGGGGGGAGCCTGCCGGAAGCCTCCTTGGCATCGACAAAACCCTGCAAGCGATAGCGGCCGTCCCGGATCCGGCCGGTGACGCGGATTTCCAGGCACTCTGGGATGAGGCAGAATCGGCGAAAGAACGTATATCCCGGGCTGCCGACAAGTTTCTCAGGAGGTTTGATCCCCCGTCTGTGGCGGTCTTCGGGCAATTCTCCTATGCGGAGCATGCCTGCCGGATACTCAGCCGGTACCTCGATGCGAGCATCACCGTCCTTGGTTCACGCAACCGTCTCCTGCCCACCACGTTCAGGGCGGCCGGTGCATCATCCCTCGATTCGGTCAGGGATCTCCTCTCCCGCGATCCGCCGGATCTCGTGATCGGATCCTCGTTCGAACAGATGATCAGCCCGGACACTGCCTTTGTGCCGTTCACCTATCCCCTGCGGGGCATGGTTCGGCTCCGGGATCGCCCGCTGATCGGCATCCAGGGAGAGCTTGGTCTCATGGAGGATATCCTCAATGCCTGCATGGACCAGGCTGTTGGAAGAGGGGAGGCGGACCGTCCGGGTGAACACGGATTTCTGGTGTGACGAACAACGGGTATTTCACTTTCACCCTTCGCAGATTGAACCCTTTTATACCCCCACCTCCGGACATAGGTACAGGAAGGGAGAAACCCATGAAGCAGGCAGGCTATGTCCAGTTGAACCGTCGGCCGGTCCTCAGCGAGGATGGTGCCCCGCTGGATATCCTTGAGCTCCACATCTGCCGTACCCGGCTCTGCATCAGGATGCACGAGCTCAGGGGGGCGATTTCCGTCGGTTCCCCGGCACGGGTTGAGAAACTCAAGTGGAACTGGATGGCATACACCGGGGGCAGTGCCGGGAGTGCACGGGTATCGAAATCAGGAAAAGCCCTGAATATCGATTTAACCAATGGTGAACGGTTTACGCTTGCCCTCGACGCACTCCACGCCGTGCTCAGCTGCCGGGAGCGGTATGCGACGGTCGCCGCCCTCCCTCCCCGGATGCCCCCCACCGGCGCCAGGAACCGGCTCATTACCGATTTCACCGGCAGGGTACCCGGGGAGGGCACGACACCAGGGATACCTGCCCATGAATCCCCGGCTCAGTTCCCGCTGATAGCCTGCGAAACATAATCACCGACGGCAGACGTGGATGCTGAACCACCCATATCCCTGGTGACGACCCTGTCGGAAATTGCCGTTTCAAGGGCGCTGACAACGGCTGCAGCGGCCCGGTGTTCTCCCAGGTGGTCGAGGAGCAGGGATCCGGCCCAGATGGTGGCCATCGGGTTGGCGATACCGAGTCCCCGGTACTTGGGGGCCGAACCATGGATCGGTTCGAACATCGAGGTTCCTCCCGGATTGATATTCCCCCCGGGTGCCAGACCCAGCCCCCCCTGGATCATGGCACCCAGATCGGTGATGATATCCCCGAACATGTTGGGAGTGACCACCACGTCAAACCACTCGGGGTTCTTGACAAACCACATGGTGACGGCGTCCACAAAGGTGAACTCGGTGACGATGTCAGGATACCTTGTCGCCTGTTCGGAGAAAACTTCTCTCCAGAGGCCGTAGATGTCCGAGAGGACATTGGCTTTGTCGACCGAGGTGAGTTTCTTCCTCCGGGTCCGGGCAAGCTCGAACGCATACCTGATGACCCGGGCTGCGCCTTCCCGGCTGATGATACCGATCTGGTAGGCGAGTTCATCGGCATCTGATTCGATATCAAGGTTGAATTCTGCATGGTAGAGTTCGCGCTCTACGGAAAGCAACGTCTTCTGGGAACCCCGGAACCTCGAGCCGATGCCGACGTAAAAGTCTTCCGTGTTCTCCCTGACCACGACAAAGTCGATATCCCCGGGACCCTTTCCAGCCAGGGGGGTTGTCGTCCCGGAGAGCATCCTGATCGGTCGCAGGTTGACGAACTGGTCGAAGTGGAACCGTATCCGAAGCAGGATTCCTTTCTCCAGGATGCCGGGGGCGACCCTCTCGTCGCCGATGGCACCGAAGTAGATGGCACGGAACCTCCCCAGCTCACGCAGATCGTCCTCGGTCATCACCTCCCCGGTTTCCAGGTACCGGTCTGCCCCGATGTTGAAATCATGCCATTCGATATCAAATCCGTACTTCTCCCCGGCGGCATCAAGGACCTTTTTGCCCTCCCGGATTATCTCGGGGCCGATGCCGTCACCGCCTATGCTTGCGACCCGGTACATGTCTTCACCTCCTCGATCCCGCGTGCGTACGCGACGAGCCCGCCGGCATTGATGATATCCTGCATGAATCCGGGGACCGGCTCAATCGGGTACCTTGTGCCGTCCACGTCAACATACCCGCCCCCGATATCGACGGTGATGTCAGCCCCGTCAGGTATCTCGTCCGCCTGGTGACAAACCAGCGGGAGGATGCCCACGTTAACCGCATTCCGGTAGAAGATCCGGGCAAAGGTCCGGGCGATGATGATCCGGATCCCGGCCCCGGTCAGGGCAAGCGGCGCATGTTCCCGCGATGACCCGCATCCGAAATTGCGGCCTGCCACAATGACGTCGCCTTCGCGGACCTTTGCGGCGAATTCATCCCGGGTGCCTTCGAATGCATGCCGGGCGAGCACGCAGGGGTCGTTGTGGATAAGGTAACGTCCGGGGATGATGGCATCGGTGTCGATATTGTCGGAAAATTTCCATACCCGCATAATCACACCTCCCTCGGATCGGTTATCTCGCCATACATCGCGCTGGCTGCCGCTGTTGCCGGTGAACAGAGGTAGACCATCGCCTCCGTGCTCCCCTGCCTTCCCCGGAAATTCCGGTTGGAGGTGGAAAGGGAGACCTCGCCGGGGCCGAGCAGCCCGAAGGCCCCTCCCATGCAGGGGCCACAGCAGGGAGCCTCCACCAGCGCACCGGCAGAGACAAACCGTTCGATCAGGCCGGAACGGAGCGCCTTGAGGTACTCGTCCCGTGATGCCGGGATGATGATGACCCGTATCCTGTCGGAGAACCGGTTGTCCGAGAGCACCTCTGCCGCCTCCGCGAGATCCTCGAACCTGCCGTTGGTACAGGACCCGATGAACACCTGGTCGACCCGTGTACCCGCCACCTCGTCCACCGGAACGGCCAGGTCGACATTATGCGGGACTGCAACCTGGGGTGCCAGATCGGTGACATCGTATAACCGGCGGTCGGCGTACCGGGCATCCGGGTCAGGGGAGAGATCAACCGGGGTAACGGCACGGCGCCCCTCAAGGTAGCGGTAGGTGACGCGGTCCGGGGGGACGATCCCTGCCTTCGCACCCATCTCGATAGCCATGTTGCAGCAGGTCATCCTTCCTTCCATTCCCATGTCTTCCATGGTCTCTCCGCCGAACTCGATTGCCTGGTAGGTCGCGCCGTCCGCACCGATGTCACGGGCTATGGAGAGAATGAGGTCCTTCGCACCAACCCTCCGGGGAAACCTCCCGGTGACCTCTGCCCTGATACTCTCCGGGACCCTGAAATAGAGAGCACCGAATTTGAGCACGAATCCCATGTCGGTGGAACCGATACCGGTGGCAAACGCACCGGCAGCACCGTACATGCAGGTGTGGGAGTCGGCCCCGACGATAATTTCACCGGGTGCCGCACGACCCTTCTCCATCACTACCTGGTGGCAGATTCCTTCCCTGATATCATAGTTGTGAATGCCCTGATCGCCGGCGAATGTCCGCATGAATGCCTGGTTCTCTGCGGCGGTAATCGAATCAGCCGGTACCTGGTGATCGAAGAGCATGATGACCTTGTGGGGATCGAAGACCCTGGTTCCACCCATCTGAAAAAAATTCCTGATGGCGAGGGGTCCGGTGATATCATGGATCATCGCTCCGTCAACCGGGGCCATGACTACGTCTCCGGCCCTGACCGCCCGGCCGCACCTGGATGAGAATATCTTCTCGACAACGGTTGCTCCCATGCAATGCTCACGTATAATGTGATACCGGAGAATAAGGCAGTTGTGGCGGGGCCGGGTCTGTTTTCTGCCGGAAGAAGAATCCCATGATATTGCGAAATTTTTCGCAATCAAGGATAAGTATTTGAATTTTTCGATGAAATACTCCGGACTGGTGACAGATATGAAGAACCGAAGTCTCCTCCTTGGAACCGTCTTCGTGCTCGTCCTCGCCATCCTTCCGCTCTCGGCTGCCGCCGTGGATCCCGCTCTGTGTCCGGAAAAGACGCTATCGGTCACGGGAAGCGGGGAGATCATGGCCACCCCCGATATCGCCCTGATCACCACCGGGGTTCAGACCCAGAACCGCGATGTCAGGGCGGCCCAGGCAGACAATGCACGGATCATGGACGGCCTGATTTCCGCACTGGTCGCTGCCGGGATTTCCCGCGACGATATCCAGACCTCCGGGTATTCCATATACCCCGTCTATGATGACGATCTGCCGTTCGGACAGAAGATTACCTCCTACCAGGTCACCAACAGCGTCAGGATTACCGTGCGGGATATCAGCCGCACCGGTGAGATCATCGATATCACCGTCGCGAATGGCGCAAACCTGGTCAACTCGATCTCCTTCCGGGTGAGTCCGGAACGGGAGCAGGCACTCAGGGCCGAAGTGCTCACCATGGCGGTTGCCAGCGCACGCGCCGATGCCGATGTTGTCGCCCTTGCCACCGGAACAACGATCACCGGTGTCCAGTCGGTATCCATCGGCTCGGTATACACGCCGGTTCTCTATGACAACCGGATGGCTGCCGGAGCGGCCACGAAAGAGGCCGCGGTCCCGACACCCATCGAGCCGGGTCAGGTCACCGTCACTGCCCAGGTCTCCATCACCTACCTGATCAGGTAGGCGTCGGGGATTGCATTCCCGGTTCTCCGGCCTCTTTGGCCGGACCGGTCCAATACCTTTTAAGGCACTCCCACGATACTCTATACTCGATTTTACCAATGGATCGGACTATCGGCTTCAAGGAGCGGAGGTATATTGAAGAACTCCGGATCCTGACCAAAGCCACGGCCCTGGATTGCATCATCGATGAAAAATTCGAGCGGATCATCTACATCATCAGACCGGGAGACATGGGTCTGGCAATCGGAAAGAAAGGCGAAAATATCAGGAGGATGCAGAATGTCCTCGGAAAACGAATAGAAATGGTGGAATACTCGGAAACCCGGGACGAGTTCATTGCCAATATCTTCCGGCCGGTCAGTATTTCTCAGGTCAGGAAAGATCCCGGAAGCGGCCTTCTCACCGTCACCCTCACGAAGAGAAGCGATCTTGGGACCGCAATCGGGAAAAAGGGTGCAAATATTGAAAAAGCGCGGCTCCTGGTCAGGAAGTTCTGGGGTGAGGAGATCGGTGAACTGAACGTTGAGGAGAGCGACGCATGAGCGGAAGGTCTGTACTCGAAGAACTGTGGGCGGTGATCACCGACCGGTTTGACCATCCGTCACCGGAATCCTACGTCTCCCGGCTGGTCTCCGGCGAAAAGGGAACAGACCGTGCCCTGGAAAAAGTGGGTGAGGAGACGACCGAATTCATCATCGCGGTCAAGAACGAAGACCATGCGCGGACCGTCTCTGAAGCTGCTGATCTCCAGTTCCATTTCATGGTTGCCCTGAAAGCTGCAGGGGTCGAATTCTCCGAGATCCTCGACGAGCTCGCGAAACGCCGGCGGTAGGCATTCAGCCGGCAAGATAGGCACTGATATCCATCAGCGAGGGGAGTTCATCGGCCGGGATCGCAGAACTGCCGGCGACCTCCTCGGTTATCAGGATATCTGCCTGGCACCTGATGCTGATGGCGATTCCATCGCTCGGCCTGCAATCCATGGTCATCTCGTGGTGATCCTGTACGAGGATCATATTTGCATAATACACGCCGTCCTCGATCGCATCGATTACCAGGGCCTTCAGAACGATGTTGAAGCGTTCGAGGAAGTCAACGAACAGGTCATGGGTGAGCGGCCGTGGCGGTATCTCGTTATTGAGTGCGGCCTGAATCGACATGGCCTCCCAGAGACCGATATAGATGGGCAGGCAGGTATCGTCCTTCAGGGAGAGAATGACCGCAGGCGATGCTCCGAGATTGCCGACGGCCATATAGACCCCTTTTACCCTGCATGCTGCCTCATTCATGTCACCTCATGATTGTTCGGCCGGCACATAATGGTTGTTCAATCCGTCTCCTTTGCCTCGCGCCGGACGATGATCAGACCGGAGACGAGGCCGAGCAGGATATTGAAGTAGAAGAGGATCGACCGCCAGAGAACCACAAGGATGCCGAGGATGGAGGAATTGACGAAAAGTCCGTAGAGCGAGGTAAACATGATCTCGGCGATGCCGGAACCGCCCGGGGTGAGCGGGATCATCATTACCAGGGCGATGACCAGCTGCACGATGAGCGATTCGACAAAGATGGGCGGCTGTCCGAGGCCGAGCAGCAGGAGTGAGACGATGACAAATTCACAGAACCAGAAAAGGACCGTAAAAAAAATCCCGGAAACGAGCCCTCCTTTCCCGTGGCTCATGAAGTCGGTGAGGGTCTGGTGGAAATTATCGACTTCCCGATCGATGGTCTGGGCAAAATTCTCGATCTTTCTGCTCTCCCACTTCCGGGTAAAACGCCCTGAAACCACGTGGATGATCCTTTTCAGGAGATCCGGCTTTTTAACCGAGTAGATGAAGATGACCACAATGATGGTGATGACAATCCATGAAATGTACATGAGGTAGCTGAACGCCGATCCGATGCGCTGCCACTCGCTGCCCAGCACGAACATGAAAAACGCCCCTCCCACGCCAAGCACGATACCGTCGAGGATACGCTCCGTGATCACGATGGCGGTGGCATCGCCGATCTTGACCCCTGCTTTATAAAGTTCATGCACCCTGACCGGTTCCCCTCCGGCCTGGGAGGGAGTTACCGCGGCTACCAGCATGTTGGCAAAGACGAGGTTCAGAGCATAGAAGAATCCGATCCGGTAGCCCAGTGACCGGCTCATGAATTTGATCCGAAGGGCCCAGAACCCGAGTGCGGCAAGATGGGTACAGAGGGCGAGGATGAGGAAGGGGACTTTGAGCTGCTTCAGATAGGTGATGGTTTCAGCATCGACGGTGAAATAGAGGACTGCTACCAGAACAACCGCAGAAAAGCCGAGCGATATCCAGAGCCATTTCTTCTGGTTTTTCTCCATTAAAGCAGTCTTCACCCCCCGATTCAGGATTCATAAGACATTGCCGTGCATAGTATAAACACTTTGAGGAACGCCCTTCGGCCTAAATGGTGAAGAGTTCCCGGTTCAGGGCCACCCTGAACAGACCGTTCCGGACACCGGCATCGAGCCACCCGAACCCATAGCTGAAAGAAACAAGCGCCCCTTCATCATCCCCCGCTGATTCAAGACCCGCCCCGCGGGCACGGAAGATCTCTCCGATCAGGAGGATTCGTGCTCCTCCCCGGGAAAGACAGGTGTCCGGTTCCGGTGCAGATTCCAGGCTTCCCAGTGCACGGGAGAGGAGAGCATGGTACCGGGATGTCTTCTCACGCAGCGTTCCGTTCCCGTCACCGGAATGCGGTTCCGGCGTGGCGGGGACGGGGATGCCGCAGCCACACGATGAGAGGAGGCCGAGGCAGATGCCGGCATCCATCCATCCCAGCGCATAGCTGAAGCTTGCAAGGGCATTGACACGGTCACCCCGTGAGAGAAATTCCATGCCGTCCCTGAAGTAGGCCCGGACCATACCTTCCGTGTCACGTGCGCATGAACGGAGCATACTCCCTTCAGGGGGGACAGGCATCAGGGCAGCGATACGCTCCTCGAGCGCTTCGCGGCAGGAGTGCAGGATCATAGGCCGGCAAACATCTCCAGGTACTCACGCTCCATCACATGCAGTGCAGCCGGAATGATGAGAATGTGCAGGGGAGGGCCGAAATCTGTCCCTTTCATTCTCCCGGCATCGCCGGCGGCAACCACCGGCGATTCCGATCCGGCACGGGCGATCCCCACGTAGAGGGGAATGGAAAATCCCGATTTCCCGGCCATGGTCTCGAGGAGATCAACGGCCTCGGGAATGGTCATACAGCGATCCTCCTGGATATCGAGGTAAACAAGGGTATGGAGATCGCGTTCGCGGTTTTCACGGATGACCTCGGCGGGGGTCAGGGGCATCCATGACCGGTGGGGATACGGAAGGGAGCAGGATTTCCCGAACCGGTAATTCTGCAGGCCCGAAAGGCCGCAGACCGCGGTCGAGATTGATGAGGCATGGATAATGGTCGTGGCAATCCCCCGGCGGGAGGCACGCATCCGCAAATCGATGTGGGTCGTGGAAACCATCGGATCACCTCCGGTCAGGAATACGACGTGGAACTCTTCGGCCAGCCCGAGCACCAGGTCGGGATCCACCTCAACCTGTTCCCGGGACAACACCCGGATTTCCCTCCCGTAGAATCTCGCCATATCATCAACCGATGTTCCGGAGAGGCGGGACGTGTAGGATTCGAGGAAGACATGATCCGCTTTCCTGATACAATCAAGCCCCTTGACCGGTATATCGCCGAGATCATAGAGACCGAGGCCTACGAAACTGAGCATACAGCCTCCCCGGCCGGTCCTTCCCAGGTAGTGCATTTCATCACAAGAACCGCTCCTGATTCACTATCCGGCATTTTCGAGTATGGTCATGTGAGGTTAAAGCAGTGACCGGTTCAGGTTCACTCATGACATCAGCAGGTTGAGAAGTGCCCCGACCAGGATGCCCACGACCATCGTGTAGATTGAAATCACCAGTGCCATCCTTGTCCCGATCTCTTTTTTCAGCACCGCGATGGTGGCGATGCACGGGACGAAGAGAACGCTGACCACCGCGAAGATATAAATCTGGGCCATGGAGAGGACGGAGCCGAGATCCGCGGTACCTGCGAGAATGACCAGGGTCTCCAGTGCCATCTCCTTTCTCAGGATTCCGAAGATGAGCGCGGTTGTTGCGTAGGACGGCAGGCCCAGTACTGTTGCTGAGAACGGCTCGATGAATTGTTCGAACGCTGCCATGAGCCCCGAGTACTGAAAGAGCCCGAGCACGATACTGGCAACGATGAGCAGGGGCATGGCAATGACGAGGAATTCCCTGATGCGTATCCATGATTTCAGGAGGACGTTCTTCACCGTCGGTTTCCTGAGCGGGCTCATCTCGAGGATCATGCCGTACTGCTCGCCGGGTGTCACCCGGGAAAGCGCCAGTCCGGTGATGAGGATGACGGCAAGAACGATCAGGTACACGCTCATGGCCGCCCCAATCCCGACAAAAGCGGCAACGAGCCCGGCAATGATGACGGTTCGCGCCGAGCAGGGGATCAGGGTGACGAGAAAGGACGCGATGAGGCGTTCCCGTCGTGTCCGGAGAAGCTTGATGCTCATGATTGCCGGAACGTTGCACCCGAACCCGAGCACGAGGGGAATGATCCCCTGCCCGTGCATACCGAACCGGTGAAGTGTGCGGTCGGCGAGGAACGCCGCCCGGGTCAGGTACCCGGAATCCTCGAGGAGGGCGATGAAGACGTAGAACGTAAAGATAAAGGGGAAGGCTATCCCGAATCCGGCCTGAATGGCCAGGATGATCGCGGTGCCGAGCTGCTCTGCAAGGGGTGGAAATCCGGCGGCGAGGAAGGGCTGCAGGATGAATCTCCCGATCAGGCTCACGAATGCTTCCTCGAGCCACGACCCGATCACGAAGACGGTGAGGAGGAGGCCGATCAGGATTGCCGCAAGGATCGGAATCCCGGGAATCCTGGTGGTGAGAAGCCGGTCGATATCCGGGCCCCGTTCCGGAGGCCTGGTGCGGACAACTTCTGATGCGATATGCTCGGCGCAATGGTGCCGGTTTCCGGCAACAATCTGGGCGACGGACATCCGGTGCATCCGCTCGATCTCCTCGGAAAGAGCGGACGCTGCCTCGAAGACATCCGGGTCCTGGGAGTGCCCGAGCAGTGCCTGAAGGGCCCCGTTCCAGTCGAGGTTATGGACGGTCCGGATGCTCTTTACCGCAGCTTCGATATGGTGGTCGTAGAGGACCTTGACGGTCGGTGTCCGGGCGGATGAAAGGACCGCGGGAATGATATTGCAGGTATTCTTCCCCTGGACTGCCACGGTCGGGATGACTTCGACTCCGAGGAGCGATGAGAGTTTTTGGACATCAACCTGGATGCCTGATTTCTCGGCCTCGTCCATCATATTCAGGACGACCAGCATGGGACGCCGGTATTCTGCGGCCTGGAGCAGGAGATAGAGGTTGCGTTCGAGCCTTCCTGCATCGAGGACCGCAACGATAACATCGGCCTTCCCGGAACCAACAAACGAGCGTACGATCTTTTCTTCTTCCGAATCTCCGTCGAGCGAATAAATGCCCGGGAGATCGGTTACCTCGATCATCTCCTTCTGGAAACAGGTGTTCCCGCACTGGAGATCGATGGTGGTCCCCGGGTAGTTGCTCACTTCGACCCCGAGCCCGGTCAGCTGCTGGAAGATGAGCGATTTGCCGACGTTGGGATTTCCGATGAGCCCGATCTTCATCCCGGCCGCTCCACGATGATCGATGCGGCGATTTCCGGGCTGAGTGCGATGTCCGATTCCTTGACCCGTATGACAATCCCGTTCCCGGGTATTTTCCGGACCACTTCGACCGGTGTGCCGGGGAAGAGGCCGAGATCGTGCAGACGACTCCCGGGACCCCGGCACCTGACACACGAGATCACGAGGGTATCACCCTCCGCACCCTCGATCAGGGTCATCACCTGCCACCGCTTTGCCCTCCTCATACCGCGGGGACCCGCCCCTCCGGGGGCCCGGATGTAGTTCCCCAGGCGCTCTATTGCCTCATCGGAGACGCTGTGTTCGAGCGTGCAGGCCTCTTTTCCGGCCGTCTCCGGGGCCATACCGAGCATCTCTGAGAAGAAACACTCGAGAATACGGTGTTTCCTCATTGTTTTCCCTCCGGTTTCCTCCCCCCGGGGGGTGAGCGTGATGGTCATCTCGGGGGACAGGCGGAGATCGCCATCCCGCTCCATTTCACGGAGAATCTCACCCAGTTCAGGTGCATCCCGGTCGAGCAGTATAGCCAGACTCCCAATCGGGACGGCCGAGTTGCCGGTTACCTTCTCCTTATAGAGCGTTTCCAGAATATCCTCCCGGATTGAGGACCGCATTGAGCATAATTCTGCATGTATCCACTTATGGATTTGTATACTACCCATGGGCGCAGGACGGGATGTACTTCCCGGCAGGAAGAAAATGCATATGTCCGGAAGGATCAAGAGTATGTGAAACGGAACAGCCGCAGATGTTTTCAGCAGCCATGGAACCGACAAACCACCAGATTGCGGAGCAACTGAATCTCATGTCAGAACTGCTGGAGATCCGGGGGGAGAACGTGTTCAAGGTCCGGGCATTCTCCCGGGCCGCCGATATCATCAGCAGGTATGGTTCCCCGCTTGCACCCCTCGACGAAAAAAGCCTCGCATCAATCCCCGGAATCGGCAAGAATATTGCCGGAAAGATCCGTGAGATCGTGGATACCGGGACGTTCCGGGAGCTTGAAGAAATTAAATCCGGCATCCCGGACTCGCTCATTGAACTGCTCAGGCTGGAAGGGATCGGCCCGAAAACCGTGGCAACCCTGTGGACCAGGCTCTCCGTCGAGAGTATCGACGATTTGGAGCGGGAGGCACGGAGCCACCGCATCCGGGCGCTCCGGGGCTTTGGTGAGAAGAAAGAAGAAAGTTTCCTGAAAGCCATTGCCGTATACCGGGAACAGTCCGGGCGTATGACCCGGCTTGAGGCTGATGCGGTGGCTGACCGGGTCCGCCCTGCATTCACTCCGGGAACATATGAGATCGCCGGAAGTTACCGGAGGGGAAGGAGCACCATCGGCGATATTGACGTGGTGACGACGGAGCCGGCGCACGTGATCAATCCGCGGCTTCGATCCCTTGCCGATGAGGTGATCGACGAGGGTGATAAGCGCACCTCGGTCAGGGTGCTGGGAAAACGGGTCGACGTCCGCTTTTCCCGCCCGCAGCAGTTCGGGTCGATGCTCCTGTACCTCACCGGTTCAAAAGCCTTCAATATCCGGCTGCGGGAAATCGCCATCTCGAAGGGATTCAAACTGAACGAATACGGCATCGAAGACCGGACGGCAGGGGTGCGGAGGGAATTTTCAAGCGAAGCCGAGATATTTGCGTTTCTCTCGATGGATCCGGTGGTTCCCGAGCTGCGGGAGGACTGGGGTGAGGTTGAACGGGCACTTACCCGGTCCCTCCCCGAACTGGTCCGGCAGGACGCGATCCGGGGCGATCTCCATGTCCACAGCAGCTGGAGCGATGGCCGGCTCACCATAGAACAGCTGGCGCGGAAGGGGGAGGAACTGGGCTACGAGTATATCGTCTGCTCCGACCACTCGGCCACGCTGGGAATTGCCCACGGGCTTGACGCGGAGGCCGTGGGCCGGCAGTCCCATGAGATTGAACTGGCAAACCGGTCATCGTCCTGCAGGATTATCCACGGGATCGAGGTCGACATCCTCGCTGACGGAACACTCGGGCTCCCATCCCGGACCCTCGGCGACCTTGAGATCGTCATTGCATCGGTACACTCCGGGTTTTCGCAGGAACGCGATATCATGACCCGCCGGGTACTCTCCGCGGTCGAGAACGACCATGTCGATATCATCGGACATCCGACCGGCAGGATTCTCGGGCGCCGCCAGCCGTATGCCATTGATATGGACCGGGTAATCGATCGCGCCCGGGAGACCGGGACTGCGCTTGAATGCAATGCATCGCCGTACCGGCTCGACATTGATGATGTGGAAATCAGGAAAGCCGTCGGACGGGGTGTCAGGATCGCGATTGGCACCGATGCCCATGATCCGTCCGAATTCGAATACATGCGGTACGGCGTTACCACCTGCCGGAGAGGATGGGCATCAGGGTCCGATGTTTTAAACACCCTTGGCGTACGTGACCTCCTGGAGTGGGGATCGTGATCTACCGACTGTATGAATGGGCCCTTTTGAGGGGAATCGAGATCCTTCCTGCGCACATCTGTTTCATGATCACCGGTGAGGATCTCAGGAATGCACCGGACAAACTCGCCCTGATTGCACAGTGGTGCGGGGATGTGAACCGTAACATTGGGAGACATGACCTGGTGACCGGCGACAGCCCGGAACGGTGTATCAGAGGAATCACCGTCCATGTCAGTACGCCGAACCCCGACGAGATCGTGCCGTTTCTTCCCGCGATACGGGACGTTGGCAGGTATGCAGCGCTCACCCTGCATCTCGGCGAGCACCGGGAAGGGGGAGGTATGGGAATCGCCTTCGAGGTTGCCATCGGTACCAGCGGGCGTGACGAAATCGTCTCCTGCATCCGCACCATGGCCGGCGAGGGTATCGCACCCGAGGAGGTGAATGAAGAGACGTTTGAACGCTGCCTGACCTTCCGGTATACCCCGGACCTGGTGATCAAGACCGGGGGGTACCATCTCACCGATTTCCTGATCTGGCAGTCGGTATACTCGGAACTCTTCTTCTCGGATGTGAACTGGAAATTATTCAGAAAGATCGACTTTCTCCGCGCACTCCGGGATTACCAGGCACGGGTCAGGCGGTTTGGAACCTGAATCCGGCTTCAGGATCCGGTAAGACCTTCCTGCCGTTGTGAATAGATACGCAGCGCCCGAAGGAAGTCGATTCTGCGGAAGATCGGCCAGTAAGGTGCACAGAAACAGACCGCAGATTCATGGCCGTTTGCAAGCCACGGAAGAAAATTCGAGGTCCTGTATTCATTGCCCGTTCGGATGACCAGGTCAACCGGCGGAAGGTTGTGGTCGGCGCAGATGTGCTCTTCAACCAGTTCACGGCTGATCTCCCCGACTGAATACTTCCCTTCCCGTACGTTGTGAAGGATGGTCCGGGCAGCCCGCACGATCTCGTTCCGGCCGCCATAGGCGATGGCGATGTTCAGGAAATAGTCATGGTATCCTGCCGTCGCCTTTTCAGCCTGTTCGATGACCTCCCTCAAATCGTCGGGAAGAAGCGCACGGTCTCCAATCATCTGGACCCGGACATGATTCCGATGGATCCTGGGATCATCGAGGACACGACTGAACCGCTCTTTGAAGAGCTCAAAGAGTGCCTGGACTTCTGCGGAGTCGCGGTTGAAATTTTCCGTGGAGAATGAATAGAGCGTGACATGTGAGATCCCGAGGGACCGTGTCCATTCGAGCACGTCCTCGGTCCGGTCGGCACCAAGCCGGTGACCATCGTCCCGCAGCATTCCCTGGATACTGGCATACCTCCTGTTTCCATCCTGGATGATGGCAACATGGGAGGGGGTATGGCGGATCTGGCCTTCCAGTATCCACTCATAGAGGGGTTCGAGGAGCTGCCGGATCATGGAACCGGAGACACCTCCACTACCATCCCCCGGTCGGGATATCGTTCGATAACAGATTTTTTTCCTCCGATCCTGGCACGTTCCTCGACAAGGATCCACCATGCGGTTTCAATCGTTCCGTCCCGGCTCTCGAACATATCTTCACCGTACTCCCTGATGGCGGATGGGATCCCGCCCTCATTCTCCACAACGCCGTAGACGACTGTTCCGTCGCCGGTGACTTCATCGAACGGACGTGCGGTATTCCGGGCAATCCGGAGAAGCCGCTCCCTGAGCTGGACCGAATCCTTGAACCGCGAGGAGCAGAACCTGACCTTGTCATGCCGGCTTATTTCCGCGGCCCAATCACGGGAACCGGCGACGGCATTGTGTATTGAATCCTCAGGGGCAAACCCCCTCCTCCTCATTTCATCGGCATTGGTCTCTCCCCACTCGAGCTCGTTGATGGTGAGAAAGTCCAGATCGGGGAGGACCGCCTCGAGCAGACCGATTTTGGGGAGAGCGGGAACTTCAAACCCGACAGAAAATCCCATATCCCGGGCACGGCATACCGCCTGCCTATATTCGGTTTCCCGGATATGATCCCAGCATTCGGCGGGAGGATGCATCCTGATCTCGTCAACCAGGCCCGCCAGGTTCCGCAAATCGTCAGTTCCGGGTGCACGTGAGGTATAGAGATGAATATGGTGCCCGGTTCCGAAGGCCTCTTTGAGGACCCGGGCAAAGGCAACCACCCGTTCAATCCGGTCGAGGGGTTCCCCGCCGGTGATGCCGGTGCCGAGTGCGCTCATCAGCTGGGCGACCACAACAGCCTCCTCCGGTGATGAGATCTCCTTTTCGTTTGCGAATATTCTGTCCTGCCCCTTCCGCTCCCTGGAGAGCGGGCAGTACCAGCAGGCGCGTCGGCATACCCCCGTGATAAAGAGAACCATTTTTGCACCCTGCTGGCAGAGTACACAACCGCGGGCAGACATCTGTTCCATGGATGTACACTCATTGGCAGCCCACGGCAATTGAATCTTTCATTCGGGAACCCCTTCACGGCGACCAGGGGGTTCTGGTAGTGGTATGCGCCGGGGATTTTTAAAAAAAGGCAGGGGTGATCAGGCGTACCCGTATTGTTTCAGGAACCCGGACAGCAGCTCCGCCCTCGCGGTATCGTCCATGGAAGGAATAGTGGGGGTCGGGGACGGGCTCGTTGGTGCCGGAATACCGCTCGTGGAGAACGTGTTCCTGACAAAACAGGTCCGGGTCGCCGACCGGGTGTTTCCTGAGGCGTCCCACGCCGTGACCCTGATCCCCAGCGTTGAACCGGTAACCGGCGGCACGATCAGGGTGAGTGATCCTGATGCCGGGAGATTTGTTCCGGCAGAAGTCCAGGACATTCCGCCGTCTCCGGAATATTCGACGCTCACTTTCGATACCCCGGTATTATCGGATGCCGACCACGCGACCCCTACAGACGAACCGGGGGAGACCGTGGTGTATGCCCGGGGGGATGATATGCTTACCGAGGGCGGAAAGATATCGGTCATCACAGGCGTCGGGGAAGGAGTGGTGGCCGGAATCACCGTGGGGAGCGGGGTGGGGGTGATGGTGGGGCTCGGCGTGGTGGTCTGGCCGGACGGGATACTGAGGGCTTTCAGGCAGACATTGGTGTTGGCGTAGACCGTACTGATGTCGGTCCAGAGCGTTCCGGTGCTGCTGACGTAGCTTTGTCCCGAATGCGCCGATGCTTTTGAAGAGAATCCCGAATACGGGTATTCGATTGCCACCGGATAGCGGTATCCGGGTGTCAAGAGCTTGACCATGACAGAAAATTTCTCTCCCCTGCTGACCCTGACCGGTTCGGAGAGGGTGATGGTATGATATCCCGGTGAACTGATGGTTCCGGTAGTTGTGCCGAGCGGTGATCCCGACACCGGGGCATCACGGATGTTCCGGTAAACCGAGACCTTGTACTGGGAATTGGTCGCAGGGGTATAGAACCCGACCGCCGCGATCTGTTCGTCGGCCTGGGCGGTGAAGATATTGGCAAAGTATGCCGTCTCTCCCCCTTCGCCATACGAGGTTACCCATCCCAGGGGATCATACTGATAGATGTGTTCATAATCTCCCGTCGATTCGCTCAGGAAGACGGCGTTGTCAAGCCCGATGGATGTATCGTAGTAGGAGACGTAGAAGTATCCCTTTTCACCCCATGCACTGCCCCAGCTGTTCTTGACGATGAAGGCACCGTTGCCGGGCGCCCTGTACGGGAACCGGGACCGGTCATAGGTATCGTCCCACCCGACGATAGTTACGGCATGGTTGCCGCGGGAGCTTCCGCCGTAATAGTAGCTTGCGCTAGAGGATGCGTAATAGGACTCCTCCCAGTGTATCGTCGAATAAACGGCCCCGTACTGCATCAGTGCCTGCTTGATATTCTGATTGTCACCGGCATTGCTCCTTCCGGGGATAAAGAGAACTTCCTCTATCAGCTTCACGGCAGCGGTATTTGGAACGGTCGTCGTGAGGCTGCTCACCTGGATCGGTTTATACGGGTCATTCTGCTCCAGCAGCGGCCCGCTGCCGCGAGTCAGGTATGCCGTTGCCATCAGGGCATTGCCGCCCTGGCAGGATGCAAGGTCGTACCCATGGGTGTTTTTCATATTGTTTTCGGAGAAATCCCAGGTCTCCTGGGGCAGCAATCCCGATTCAAGGGAGGCAAACGTGGAGAATGCCCAGCAGCTCCCGCACGTGCCCTGGTCTTTGACCGGGGTCAGCTTCCCCTGGGTCCGGAGATCGAAGCGGGACGGGAGCGAGGATCCGGTGACGAACGAGCTGGTATACGGATACGAGGGAGATCCGGAGACTGTCGCCAGATACTCGCCGGAATACGAAGGTGCGGCAAAGACGACCTGGCTTCCCCGGGTATGGGAGAGATCAACGGTCGGGGGAATGTACCCAAGCGTCGTGGTCTCAAACCGGCTCATATCCAGAAATCCTTTCTTTCTCTCTTCGGTATAGCTGATGAAATCCGGGTTGAACGGGGATATGCCACGATTGGCTGCATCACCCACCAGGGACGTTGCCGTGAGGGAGAGCGCGGGGTGGATGAAAGCGATGAGGAGGAGGAGGGTTAGGACCAGGATAACGGGGTGTTTCTGCATCGTGGCACACTCTGTGTGAAGTATACTTTACATATTGTTATTTATAATTTACTTCCCCAGGCTCCATCACCTGCTCACCCTGAGCATGATGAGAGCATGTCGGGAAGGGTGTGTGATGCTCATCACACATAAAAATAGAGGATGGGACAGGTTGTACAACCCGCAGTTATTCTTTTTTCTTCTCTTCGGATTCCGTTCTGCTCCTCGGGTACACTGCTGCTCCGATGATTACCAGAAATGCCACGATAGCAGTGCCGGTGAGCATGCCCGGTGCGCTGGTGGTCGCGGGGATCTGCGGGGTTGTATCGATATCCTGGCCGCCCTGAACAGATGCATCAGGTGACTCCCCACTTTGAGATGCGGACTGACCGGTCACGTCCTGTCCCGAAGCTCCCGGTTGGGAATCAGCCGGTGCCTCACCCGGCTGGTAGGTTGTGACAACTTCGGGCTGCGGGAGTGCAGGACCGATATACCCGGGTACGGTGGGAACCTGTCCCGACGGGATCCTGGTCTGAACCGGTGTCGGCTCACGAGTCTCCCCGACGGATGGTTGCGCCACGATTCGCAGGTTCAGTTCGGTTACCTCTCCGGGAAGATATGGGTAGGCTTCAAGCCAGGGCCCGCTGGTGGCGACCGGGAACACTTCCGCCTTTACTCCACCGACATAAAATTCAATCGGGGTCCCTGCCTCGATATCTCCCTGGACGAGGAGTTTCAGACCTACCGGACCGGGCGTTCCGTAGGAACCGGAAGATGTCATGATCGGATTTCCGGAAATACCGGAAACAACGCCGGGTCCGGTCGCCTCAACAGAAAGATCGGGGGCAACGGGACTTCCATTTACTTCCACGGATCCATAGAATGCCTGCGGAAGCTGGGGTGCGGCCGAAGAACTCTGGGCGGATACCGGAATAATCACCATGGCCAGGACAACCAGGCCCATGATCACGAGTGAAATGGTGCTGTTTCTCTGTTTCATGGAATCACCGTACGGGGGAGGGGTGGTCCCTCCCTTCTCTTGGATATGATTCGTTTTCATCGGTCATCAGGACACCGGATTGAAGAATCCGGCAAGCTGCCCGGGATTCTGCATGTAAACCCAGTATCCCTTGTACGGGAGGAGATCTTCTGATGATCCATCCCGGTAGTAGATCCAGAACGGCTGGTTTATCCCCGGGCTGACGACCATGGTATATCCCGTGACATCCCCCGTTCCTTCATACACGCTGACGAGATCCTCCTCCACCGGAATGGTCGGGAATGTGCCGTTCTGGTAGAAGGGCTGCGGACCGACAAGGTTCCAGCCTGCCGGCAGGGAGCGTGCAGGCAACGGATGCGGTATATCGTTCAGTGGATACAGGTGAGCGGTTGCAGTACCATCGACTTTGACATAGAGTGAATACCGCGATTTCAGCTGGTAGCCGGAGACAGGGATGAACCATTCCGAACCGTCCCAGCCGAGGATAGCCTCGATGTTCTGGAATTCGCCGGGGGGAAATATCTCGTCGAATTCGCGGTGTCCCGGTGCAAGTTCAATCGGGGTCGAGAACAGGTTCCATCCGTCACCGAGCGTTGTCGTAAAATACTCGGGAGGTCCCTCGACAAAGGTCACCGATATGGTATGATCCCCGTCCACATTGTAAAACGTAAAGGATGTCGGCGAGCCCGGCTGGGTCTCCTCGTCAACGATAACTGTTCCGACGGTATATCCGGTATCCGGGAGCATCAGGAACGTCTGGTCATCACCGTGGCTGACCGGAATGTCTCCCGCCGGAGAGATGTTTCCGTTTGGTCCGGCGCTTGCCGAAATGGTGTAGATTACAGGGGTGAAGTATGCATTGATAACGTAGTCTTTCGACACATCATAGATGGTATATCCGGATACCGGTCCGAGGGGCGTTGCATCGAGAAAGACGTTGTCGATCGTATACCCGGCATCAGGGCTTACGGTGAATGCAAAGTCATCACCGCAATCCACCTCCTGGACACCGGACGGACTGATGCTGCCACCCTGGTGGGCGGTGGCAGTGACGGTATAGATGCCCTCTGAGAATGTTGCATGGATGGTCTGGTTTTCGGTCACATTGAAGAAGGTGTATGAAGGTATCGGTCCGACAGAGTCTCCATTGACGAATACGTCATCGATTTCATAGCAGGCATCGGGACTGATGGTAAAGGTCCTGTCAGATCCTTCAGCGACCTGCACGCTTCCGGACGGGTCAATATCCCCTCCTGGACCGGTAGTTGCCTGGATGAAATGCACGGGCCCGACAGTCCTCAAATTGAGTTCGGTGCTGGCATCCTGCTGAAACGGATAGGTCGCCTGCCAGGGACCGCCCGGAACAGGGTAACATTCTGCCTGAACACCGTTCACCAAGAAGGTGATCTCCGCACCATTTTCGACCTCTCCCATAATCAGGAGACGCGTGCAAACCGCGCATGTGCTCCCATATTTCCCGGGAACGGTCGTTGTGA
>JAAEET010000059.1 GCA_013415565.1 Methanomicrobiales archaeon | reverse complement strand
GAGAAGGCCACGGTCCTTTTCGAAGGCTGGAAAACCCGGGAGGAGGAGGCCATCAGGACCGATGCCGTGAAGCGAAGCGAATCGGTGACCCGTGGGAAGATCACCGAGCATCTCGTCCCGTTCTTCCCCCAATTTCCCTATGATCCCCGGGATGCCCGGTTTCTCGGGAGCCCCGTCGACCTCATCGTCTTCGACGGCCTCGCCGACGGCAGAATCCGCGAGATCGTCTTCGCCGAGATCAAGACCTCCCGGAACCCTTCGCTCTCCGCACGAGAGCGGGAGGTGCGGGAGTGCATCGGGGAACGGAGGGTGAGCTACACGCTGCTGCAGGTGCCGCCCGGCGCGTAACCGCCATTCTGCGATATCGGAAGGAACCTCTCCTGAGGATCATCCTGGCATATATTCCCTGAAAGACCGGCCCCACCCTTTCAGGTGATGATCAGGATCAGGGATACCGTGTCGCGGTAGTCCCCGCCCTCCCCTGTCAGGACCCCGCTGACCGTGATGCCGGATGGAACATCGCGAGGCACCACAAACCGGTATTCGGCAGTCCGTGGAAACGGGGGATCGATCCTGCCGAGATTAAACGATTCCTGGTAGAGGAACAGGGCGCGTACATCGAGTCTGAGGGAAACCGGATCGTCAAATCCCCCTTCAGGCTCGATGGTCATGCTGTAGAGGATCGTATCTCCGGGCCGGGCACGGGCTTCGACGGGGGTGACCAGGAGCCGGAAGGCCGGCGGTCCCTGGATGAGCGGAGGTTCCGGAACCGTGGTGATCTCCGGAGACAGGAGGGCCGCTTCGGTTGTGACAGGGAGCTCAATCGTCCCGGCCGGCCGTTCCAGGATCTCCTGCGCCCTGTGGAACGGCAGAACGGGGAGAACGACGGCCAGTGCGCCGACGAGGATGATCAGGAGAATTGAAACAAGGAGAATGGCCCGGTCTCGTCTGTCCATTGAAGGTAAGCTGATCGAATTCCAGGGATATGAAAATTTCCATCCCCGTTCATACCGGTCTCTCTGCATCAGGGAAAGATCGAGAGCTCCAGTTCCACCACGTCCCGGTGTCCCCCGCCTTCGGCGATGAGGATGCCCCGTACGGTAAGTGGGGCCGGCGCCTGGGGAGGGACGACGACGCGGTATTCATAGGTTTTCGGAAATGGCGGATTCATCACCCCAGCATCGTACCTCCCCCTGAAAACCGGTTCTGCCTCCACCTGGAGCGCCAGGGTGACCGGTTCATGAAATTCTCCCAGCGGCACGATGGTGACGGTATAGTCAACCGTATCTCCCGGCCGGGCTGCGGCGTCAACCGGCACCACGGTGAGGGTGAAGGAGGATTCCGGATCGGATGTGACGGGGAATACACTGCCGCAATCGGAGAGCCCGGCTATTGTCTGCTCACCGGACCAGGGGAGGATCTGACCTGAAAGCGAGACTGCCATGAGAACGAGGATGGTCATGGATGCGAACATAACAACCCGGAGCCGTGGATGCATGACGATTGTACGGGTGTACGAATTCCGGGGGATTGAACTTTTTGGCGGTTATCCCGGCATCGTTCCATGGGACCGCGGCATGTGAAATTATTCTCAGGGTTGCCGGCACGCGGACGGGTCCGGTACCCGGCAAACTATATAGCAGGATATTGCGTGGAGTGATACAGGGTGAAGGGAAATGAAGTACTCTGTCATTCTTCTGGTGATCCTCGCACTCGCTCTTTGTGCGGGATGCACCTCACAAAACGGGGGATTACCCCCAGCCCGGCCCGAGGGGGAGACGGTAACCATCAGCAGCGGGGACCTCGATTACCCGGCATACCTCGCATCGCCGGGCGACGGGCAGCGGCATCCCGGCGTGGTCCTGGTCCACTCTTTCAGGGGGCTTGAGCCGGGATACCGGGACATGACCGACCGGTTTGCATCCGAAGGTTTCGTGGTCATTGCCCCCGAGTGGCAGACCTACGAGCAGTCCCCGCGTGATGAAGTGGTCGGAGCGCTCATCTCTGACGCTGTCATCGTCCTGAAAGGCCGGGACGATGTCGATCCCGGACGCCTTGGTCTCACGGGATTCTGTGCCGGTGGGCGGTACACCATGCTGTTCCTGCCGCAGATGGAAGAGTTCAGGTCAGGGGTTGCCTGGTACGGGTTTCCCTATTCGGGCGGATTTGCCAACCAGACCGCCCCCGCCAGCCTCGTCTCCGGGCTGGGCGCCCCGATGCTGATCATCCATGGAACTGCTGACACCGCCAGTCCGGTTGCCGATATTTACCGCTATGCCACCGAACTCGATTCAGCGGGGAAGTATTTTGAACTCAAGGTCTACCAGGGTGAACCGCACGGGTTCATGATCGTGGACGGTGCGCTCTCCGGAACCCCTGCTGCACAGGATGCATTCGGCGAGATGGTCCGTTTCTTCTCGCGGACCCTCTGATCTCCTTTTTTTCTCCCTGCCGGATCTCCTGCACAGACCTTCCGGTCTGAAGTGCAGACTGGTTTCTGGCTCAATGAAAGGACGATCCGGAAAAGAATGTTCACCGGGGCCTTTGTCACCCGAGCAGAAAGGGGAGTGCTCAGGTGACCAGGCATTCAAGATGGCGCGAGCTGCAGTACTCGCACGGAGGGTCCTGCGATATCGGTTCAGGGTCTCTGTCGAATGGGAATTCCACAGTGCACCAGACGGGCTGAATGGTCTTCGCAGAACAGAAATGGATTATGCCATCTGCAAGAAAGATATTTCGGTTTAGTCCTTCGCCGGGTTCCACCGGTAGGGAGGCTCTTCTTCGGCCGCGATCGACACCTGGCCCCGCTCCCGGACCTGACCGACCGGGAAGATCACCCGGCAGAGGTGGTAGCGGCACTCCCACATCCCGGCGATACCAAACGGCGATGTCAGGGTGGATCCGCAGGCAGGGCACCGGATGACCGGGGGATCATCGTCCATGCGATCAAATCCGTGGTACCGGACAACAGCCTCAGCCACGAGAGGCGTGAAAGTGAACCCGGATGAGAACAAATGCGAGTGGCAGGAATCGAACCTGCGAACTCCTACGAGAACCGATCTTGAGTCGGTCACCTTTGGCCGCTTGGTTACACTCGCTCCAGAATTCCTATACAGAAAGGGTAATCTAGCGCCATAATTCTTATGTGGTCTTGAGTCTGTCGCCGTTGGCCAGCTTGTCTACCCTCGCTCCTATACAGGTATGCGAACCGCGGGTATAAAAGCGTGAGATAGGATCCCCGCCTGCGGGTTCCTGCCACATTCAATACGATGCAGCGCAAAGAACGGATCATACCAGGACGAGGGAAGCATGAACGGCGGCATTCCACACGATCGGGACAGCAGCAGGATTGCATTGTTCATTGCCATCCTCGCCGGGTTCATGACTCCGTTCGATCTTTCGGCGGTTAATATCGCGCTTCCGGCGATAGGCAACCAGTTTTCGATGGATGCCGTCTCCCTGAGCTGGGTCTCCACCGCCTACCTGCTGGCGTCTGCGGTCTTCCTCGTTCCTTTCGGGAGACTGGCAGATATCCACGGGCGGAAAAAGATCTTTGGAATCGGCCTCTCCATCTTCACGCTCAGCTCCCTTGCCCTCGTCTTCTCCCCGACCTCGCTGACCCTGATCATCCTCAGGTTTGCCCAGGGGGCCGGGGCGGCCCTAATCTTCGGGACGGCAGTCGCCATCCTGAGTTCGGTGACCCCTCCCCAGGAGCGGGGCAGGGCAATCGGCATCTACACGACCGCGGTGTATTCTGGGCTCTCCCTCGGCCCGTTCTTCGGGGGACTCCTGACCGGCTACTTCGGGTGGCACAGCATCTTCCTCGTCAATGTTCCCATCGGTATCTTCGCCATCTGGCTCGTTGTGCGGAAACTGCAGGGCGAATGGGCCGAATCGGCCGGGGAAGCCTTCGATCTTCAGGGATCGGTGATGTACGGGATAGCCATTATCTCGGTCATGTACGGATTTTCCCATTTGCCGGGCACCGGAGCATTCATCCTGATCGGGACCGGAACCGCGCTGCTTGGGGCCTTCATACTCTGGGAGCTCCGGAATACCAGCCCGATCCTGAATGTCCGGCTTCTGGTAAAAAACCGGGTCTTTGCCTTCTCAAACCTGGCGGCCCTGATCAATTACAGCGCAACGTTTGCCGTCATGTTCTTTCTCTCTCTCTATCTCCAGTATATCAGAGGCTTTTCTCCGCAGTATGCAGGCTTCATCCTCGTTATCCAGCCGGTGGTGATGGCGCTCCTTTCGCCGTTCGCCGGCAGGCTCGCAGACCGGATCGATCCTGGAAAAATAGCATCAGCAGGCATGGGCCTCTCCGCCCTCTCACTGTTCATCTTTACATTCACCACCACGGCAACATCCCTTCTCGCCATGATAGCCGGCCTGATCGTCCTGGGTTTCGGCCTTGCCCTCTTCTCCTCTCCGAACACCACGCAAATCATGGGGTCGGTCGAGCGGAAGTACTACGGCGTTGCCTCCGGGACGCTCGGGACCATGCGCCTGATCGGTCAGACCTTTTCCATGGGAATCGCGGTGATCATCCTCGCCGTCACCGTCGGTAAAGTGACCATAACTCCTGATCTCTTTGATGAATTCCTGGCAGGTATGCAGATTGCATTCTTCTCCTTTGCGATCCTGTGTTTGATTGGTATCGGGTTCTCCCTTGTCCGCGTCGCTTCCCGAACGGGGGATATGCCATGAAGAAATCCCGGGGAGAGCGCCTCCTCTTCATCGATAATATCCGCATCCTCCTCATCAGCCTGGTCATCCTGACCCACCTTGCCATCACCTACGGGGCAGTTGGCAGCTGGTACTACCATGAAGTCTCCGGCGTATCCGTCTCCGCGGCGCTCCTCACCCTGCTGACCTCCCTCTTCCAGACCTTCCTCATGGGATTCTTCTTCATGATCGCCGCCTACTTCATCCCCGGTTCGCTCGGGCGGAAAGGAACCCGCCGGTTTGTGCACGACCGGCTGGTGCGGCTGGGCGTCCCGCTCGTCATCTGGGTCCTGATCATCTCGCCGATATTCGGATACCTGGTCGCCAGGGCAATCGAAGGATTCCCCGGGTCGTTTCCGGACTGGTATTTCACCGTCCAGCCGAACTTCCATTACCTTGGCCTTGGCCCCCTCTGGTTCGTCTTCTCCCTGCTCGTGTTCACCCTGGTGTATGTCGCCTGGAACGCAATCAGACGAAAGCCGAGGGAGGGTTCCGGTTCGCAACCGTTCCCGGCCCTCTCCGCCATCCTCCTGTTCGGGGTTCTCCTTGCTGCCGTGAGCTTTACGGTCCGGATCCTGTTCCCCATCGGCTACGAGTGGGAACTGTTTGCTGTCCAGGTCCCGTACTACCCGCAGTACATCGCCCTTTTCATCGTCGGGCTCATCGCGGCCGGGAACGACTGGTTCGTCAGGGTTCCTCCCTCAACCGGGAGAACCTGCGCCCTCCTCGCCCTGATCCTGGCCCTGCTCCAGCCCCTGCTCCTGCTGACCGTCGATCTCCCGGCCGGTGACCTCGCTCCCCTCCTCGGCGGGCTTCACTGGCAGGCATGTGCGTACGCCCTCTGGGAGCAGGTGACCGGCATCCTGATCATTGTCGGTCTTGTATGGGGATTCCGCAAATGGTTCAACCACCAGGGTCCGGTGACCAGCGCTGCTGCCGCCGATACCTACACCGTCTACATCATCCATCCGCTGGTCCTCGTCCCCCTCAGCCTCGGTCTCCTGGCCGTTGCCCTGCCGCCGTTTCCCAAGTTCCTCCTGGTAAGCGTTCTCGCCATCCCTCTCTGCTTCATCATCGCCCACCTCGTCCGGTCAATCCCGGGCGCACAACGGGTCCTCTGACCGGGAGCGCGGATCAGGCAGCGGTTTTTTCTCCGGTGATGTCCCGGACTGTCCGGACGAGCGTGTCAGCTTCCTCGTCGGTCGTGTAACATCCGATGGAGGCCCGAACTGTTCCCCGGGGGTGCAGGGACTGGGTGAGCGGCTGGGCGCAGTGCATCCCGGAGCGGACACAAACCCCGGCCTTATGATCGAGGAGGAGGGCCACCACGTCGGGTCCCATCCCGTCGATGTTGAACGAGATGACCGTGCTCCCGGGGGGACTGTACACCGTGACCCCGGGAATGTCCGACAGGCCGGCATGGATCCGGTGCCCTATCCGGACCTCGTGCCGATGGATCTCCTCAACCCCGAGCTCCTCAACAAGCCCGATCGCCGCCCCGAGTCCTATCACGCCCGGGATGTTCGGTGTGCCGGGCTCGAACCGGGCCGGGCAGGGGAGGAGGGTGAACTGGTCGACGGTGACATCCCCCACCATCCCGCCGCCGTAGCAGGTGACAGCGAGGGTGTCGGGATCCGAGATGAAGACGGCCCCGGTCCCCTGGGGGCCGAGCAGCCCCTTATGCCCGGGAAGTGCGAGGTAATCGAACCGGTCGCTTCTGGGCATGCGCAGGTGCCCGACCGACTGGGCGGCGTCCACCAGGATGGCGGCCCCGGCATCATGTGCGATATCCGCAAACTCTTCCACCGGGAGGACCGTGCCGAGCACGTTGGTCATGTGGTTGACCGCCACCAGCCGGGTGGCCGGCCCCACCGCGTCCTGGAGATCCTCTCCCCGGATATATCCATCCCGCTGGTGAACGATCTTCACCCTCAC
>JAAEET010000023.1 GCA_013415565.1 Methanomicrobiales archaeon | reverse complement strand
GGACAATTTCTCAAGTCACGTCTTTTTATTATCACTTTGATACTCACGTTTACCCTTCCCACAGCCTCAGGTTTTACCAATTTAAAGGGACGGTGACCCTGCCTCACCTTACCGCACAACATGAGGTGCAGGCATGCCCGCGGAACCGAAGTACATGCCCTGGCCGGTCCTGGTGCTGAATGGGACCGGTTGTTAAATAGGAGGCCGGGCACCCTCATCCCTGACCCGGCTTTCGTTACCTGCCCTGGCGCTTCCGGCGCACCCGTTCCCGGTTCACATGAGAGACCTCGAGCCCGGGAACGATCACCCGCACCACCGGGATCCCGGTCCGTGAGAGATCGCAGACACAGACCCGTTTAACATGCGGTCTGAGCTCTTCGAGGAGTATCCGGATATCATCATCGATGAAGGGAGTCGCACGATTCTCGAGCGACGCGAGGGAGATCGATGGGGCGTCGGCAAACCACTCACGGTTGATCCTCTTGAGGCGATCGTATCCTGCTTTCTCCAGCAGTCGCCTGCGGCCGAGGTTCTCGCGGCCTCCGTGCAGGTAGGAGGCCCTGCTCTGGGCAAGCTCGGTCAGGGCCCGCAGGGCAGCGATGGCCGGGTCCGGGTGGGTGCCTGATCCTATCACGAGGAGGCCCGGGTCCCGGGTCACCGTATCGTCCCCTGCCGCGGCAACGGTAGGAATGCCGGTCCGCCCGTCCAGCACCCAGAGGTGGATCTCGATTCCGCAGGAGAGGAACCGGTCCTGCACATCCTTTGCCGGACACCCGGCATCGAGATCCAGCCGGGTGCCCATGGAGCGTGCCTGCTCGGCCATGCTCATCGCATCACGCTCCACCACCTCGAGGAGGGCATGCAGGATCGCCTCCTCCATGACGTTTCCGCTGGCCAGCCCGTTGGTGTCGCTCGCAAACAGGGGCATGGTCATTCCCCGGGTATCGTAGGGATGGAAGACCGCATTGCTGGGGATGAACAGCTCTTCATCATGGAGGAGGTCGTAACACGGGCTCCAGTGGAGTTTTTCCCCCGGCTCGAGAGGACGCGGGAGAAAGAGGTCTTCAGGATCCACCGCTCGGGTGCTCCCGATCTCCTCATACGATGCAAACTCCATGGCATCACCGTGATACTCGCCGCTGTAGCGTTCCACCGCCTCCATAAGGGAGGACACTTTCGCCTGGACCGGGTCTTTTCCCTTTCCGGCATGATGCCGGACACCGCCCCGTGCTGCCCGGGGCCGGAACGCCGTGAAACAGGGGATCCCGAGTCGATCAACGTGGGTGATGTTGACAACCTCCTCGACCCCGACCTGCTCCATAAGTGGCTCGACGATTGAGAGGGTTTCGTCTGGAGATTTCACCCGGTGGGTTCCATCAAAATAGTGTTTCTGCACGCGCCGGAGCGTGTATCTCATCGCTCTAGAAGTGGGAGGAGAATACCTTTATAGTTTCTTTGGCATCCATTGGGTACTATGAACCCCGATGAGATCACGGTCGGCATGCAGGTCCGCTATCCGAGGACCGGCACGACCGGCAGGGTGACCCGGATCGAACAGATGAAAGGGAATCTGTTTGCTGAAATCGATACCACCGGGCTCCTGTACCGGGCGGATCAGCTGATTACGGTGGTATCCTCCCGGGAACGGCAGACGAAGGGCCGGGGCAGGGATTTCGACCAGGTGAAAAAAGAGCGGGATTTTATATCCGATGTCGGATTCCAGGAGGCCATCTCCCATACCGACCAGAGCTGCGAAGGTGGCGGCTAATCGTTGATCGGGATCGTGGTCAGTTTCACCGACTCGACCCCTTTCTGGGACATCAGTCGCTCCGCAAGAGTCTTGAGGTCTGAACCTTCCCCGCGAACCAGGACGATTTCCAGGCAGCGATCATGCGTGACGTGGGAGTGAAGGGTAGCCTGGATGATCCCCATGAATTCATGCTGGATATCGGTCAGCGTGGTGAGGAGTCCCCGTTGTTCGTGGTCATAGATCATCGTGATGACTCCCTGGCGTTCCCCGGTGACATCGGACATCCATTTGTAATAGGTGATGTAGCTCCGGATGGCGTCACGGATCCCTTCCGAGCGGGACGAGTATCCCCGGTAGGTGATGATCTCGTCGAATTTGTCCAGCAGGTTCTTGGGAAGCGATATTCCTATCCGGGAGAGTTCGGTATCGACGGTCATATGATTCAACCTCGGTAGTGAGATCTACTCATACCGCCTTTTTAACCTTTCCGGGATCATGACATACAGAGTGTTACGGAATCCAGGCATCCGGGAAGGTGGGGGCGAACGGAATCGTCCCATTCCGGATGAGAGGATTACTCCGGGAATGTGAAGACCGGAGATCTCCGGGTCTGCCGGCCCATGACCGGTTTGTATAAGTATAGTCATTTATAATGGTATAAGGAGGTTTGATCGCATTTGCGTGATGTTACCATTCCAAGCGTCAACATCGGGGTCGTCGGCCACGTAGACCACGGGAAGACGACGCTTGTATACGGCATGACCGAGGCGTGGACGGATCGCCACAGTGAAGAGATAAAACGGGGTATCTCGATCCGTCTCGGGTACGCCGATGCGACATTCTACCGGTGCGAACAGTGCACCGGATCGGATGCCTATTCCACAAAGCCCGAATGCCCGCTCTGCGGTGGGAAGGCGGTTCCCTTCCGTTCGATCTCATTCGTCGATGCACCGGGGCACGAGACGCTCATGGCCACCATGCTCTCGGGATCGGCGCTCATGGACGGGGCGATGCTGGTGATAGCCGCCAATGAACCCTGTCCGCAGCCGCAGACGAAGGAGCACCTGATGGCCCTTGAGCTCGTCGGGATCAAAAAGATCGTGATCGTCCAGAACAAGATCGATGTGGTCTCCCAGAAGGACGCCCTCAAACATTACGAACAGATCAAGGCGTTCGTGAAGGGAACGGTTGCAGAGCATGCACCGGTCATCCCGGTTTCAGCTCAGAAGTCGATCAATATCGGGGCTCTCATCGAGGCCCTTGATATCGCGATCCCTGAGCCGCCCCGGGACCCGGAAGCCGCCCCGGTCATGCTCGTCGCCCGTTCGTTCGACATAAACAAGCCGGGATCGAACTGGCGCGATGTCAAGGGAGGGGTCATCGGGGGCTCCCTGATACGCGGCAATCTCAAGGAAGGCGATGATATCGAAATCCGACCCGGACGGCAGGTCCAGGCAGAGAACAAGATCCGGTGGGAGCCGATCACCACCAAGATCACCACCATCAATGCGGGATCCAAGAAAGTCCCCGAGGCGACTCCGGGGGGACTGCTCGGCATCGGTACGAAACTGGATCCTGCACTGACCAAGAGCGACGCCCTTGCCGGCCAGGTCGCCGGCCATGTCGGTGCCCTTCCCCCGGTCTGGGACCGGCTGAAATTCCAGGTCACCCTCATGGAACGGGTGGTTGGCGCAACCAGCGAGCTCACCATCGAGCCGCTGAAGCACCATGAACCGCTGATGCTGTCGGTCGGCACGGCTGTAACGGTGGGCGTGGTGACCAACGCAAAGAAGGACCTGGTCGAGGTAACCCTGAAACGCCCCGTCTGCGCGGAGATCGGGTCACGGATCGCCATAAGCCGTCAGCTGGGAGCCAGATGGCGACTGATCGGAATGGGCGTCCTGACCGAATAGGCGTCCTGCTGGACGCCAACGCGCTGATGGCACAGGTCCAGTTCAGGATTGATATCTTCGAAGCGCTGGGAAGTCTTATCGGTGCCTACGAACCACTGATTCTCCCGGAAGTGCTTGAGGAACTGCGCGGACTTGCAGGATCCCGGGGAAAGGACGGGGCTGCGGCACGTTCCGCGCTGATCCTTGCAGGACGGTGTACAGTGGTCGAGAGCGGATGTGAACAGGGATCGGTCGATGAGAAGATCCTATATTATGCAAACACGCATGGATGCATGGTAATGACCAATGACCGGGGTCTCCGGAATGCGCTGCTCGGGAAAGGTATCCCGGTGATATCGCTTTCGGGGAGACAGCGGCTGGAATTATTCAGGAACTAGGTGGGTCATGTATTACCGGATGAAACTGGCAGACAAGGTGAGGGTGCCACCTCACCGGCTTGGAGAAGAGCTCAGGAAGGTCATCCTCGACGTACTCCAGGAGCAGCTTGAAGGAAGCATCGACAAGGAAATTGGCATCTTTATCGCCGTTACCAAGGTGCTGGACGTGGGCGAGGGCGAGATCGTTCCCGGGGATGGAGCGGTCTATTATGACGTTGAGTTCGAGGCCGTCGTTCTCCGGCTCAGCCTCCAGGAAGTCATCGAGGGGCTGGTTGTGGAAACGACCAGTTTCGGCGCCTTTGTGAGTCTCGGACCGATTGACGCCATGCTCCACGTGAGCCAGATCTCTGACGAGTACATCAACTACGATGAAAAGAACGCCCGGCTGATCTGCCAGGAGTCGAAGCGGTTCATCGCAGTCGGTGAAGGGATCCGTGCCCGGGTGGTCACCCTCTCCCTGAACGAACGCGAGCCCCGGGACAGCAAGATCGGCCTGACCATGCGCCAGTCCGGGCTCGGCACCACCCGCTGGCTCGAAGAGGATCTGGTCAGGGAGAAAGAGAAAGAAAAGGAGAGAGGTGGCGAGCGTGGCGGCCGTTAAAAAGAAGCTGGTGCAGGTCTGCAGGGACTGTCACCGGGTAGTGGAAGGTGAAAGCTGTGCGGTGTGCGGAAGCACCAACCTCTCCACAGACTGGACGGGCTACCTCGTGATCATCGATCCCCAGCATTCCGAAATCGCAAAAAAGATGAATATCACCCTGCCCGGGAGATATGCGCTGAAGGTTCGCTGAATGCTCAAGCTCCCCCCGGAAAAGCGTCATTTTTTCAAGGCACCGTTCGGCACGCTCTATGCCGACTGCAAGGATGTTCTGCCCCTCCTTGAGGGAAAGACCGTCTACACCGTAGGGGACGTTGTCACCTGCCACCTCGTCCGGCAGGGAGTGATCCCCGGCATGGCCATCATCGACGGCCACACCATGCGTTCACCGTTCAACCGGTCGCCGATAGTTTTTAAGAAGAGGCTCCATGCACGCAACCCGGCGGGAACGCTCACCCGCGAGCTCCTTGAGGCGCTCGACCAGGCGGTGCAGGAGCCCGGGGTGCTGATCCTCGTGGACGGGGAGGAGGATCTCGCGGTCATTCCGCTGGTCATCGCTGCACCCTTCGGGGCCCTCATCCTGTACGGCCAGCCGGGGGAAGGCGTCGTCCTCTGCGAGGTGACCCCTGCTGCAAAGGAGAAGGCCAGGAGAATGCTCGCGCACTTCGTAGAAACAGGTGAAGAACAGGATGAATAACCCCGGCAGGTAGCTAGGGTATAAATAATCCGAACACGAATTATAAGAGGATACCGATGGAATGTGAGGTTACCAGGGATTCGAGGAATGAACTCCTCTCCAGGCGGGAGGTTGACTTTTCCCTCAGGTTTGATGGCGCGACCCCATCACGGATGCAGATTATCGGCAAACTGGCAGCAACCCTGAACGTGAACGAGAAGCTGCTGGTGCTCGACTCGCTAAGGACGGGTTTCGGGAAAACCGAACTCTCCGGCAAGGCCAGGGTCTATGATACCGAGGAGCAGAAAACAAAGACCGAACGGTCGTTCCTCATGACCCGCGGCATGCCGAAGCCCAAGGAGGAAGGTGCCTGATGGCGGCAAAGAAGGCCAAGAGTACCGCCCCCCGCCGGGCATCCTGCTACAAGGTGGAGGGTGGCAAGGCGACGCTGGCGCGGAAGAACTGCCCCCGGTGCGGGCCGGGCGTGATCATGGCCGAGCACAAGGACCGGGCAGCCTGCGGGAAATGCGGGTACACCGAATTCAAGAAATAATCGTCTGATGCCTGTTTTTGGGCAGATTCTCGGGATTGAGGGGACAGCCTGGAACCTCAGCGCTGCTGTTTTTGATACCGACCTCGTCTCACTCTTTTCAAAACCTTACAGCCCTCCGGCCGGCGGCATTCATCCCCGGGAGGCCGCCCAGCACCATGCCGCTGAAATGAAGGAAGTCATCTCCCGGGTTCTCACCGATCCCGGCAGGATAACCGGTGTAGCGTTCTCGCAGGGCCCAGGGCTCGGACCCTGCCTGAGGACGGTGGCAACCGCGGCCCGATCCCTCGCCCTTGCGCTCAACGTGCCGCTGGTTGGGGTGAACCACTGTGTCGCCCACGTCGAGATCGGAAGGTTTGCCACCGGGTGTCACGATCCCATCGTCCTGTATGCGAGCGGCGCCAACACCCAGGTGATCGGGTACCTGAACCGGCGGTACCGCATATTCGGGGAGACGCTCGATATCGGCATCGGAAATGCCCTCGACAAGTTTGCCCGGAGCAGGGGGCTCCCGCACCCGGGAGGTCCGGTGATCGAGGAACTGGCAAAAAACGGAACCTACATCGACCTTCCCTACACGGTGAAGGGCATGGACCTCGCCTTCTCCGGGCTGGTGAGCGCTGCCCGGGAGAGCCGGGCCGCGATTGCGGATGTCTGCTACAGCCTTCAGGAGACAGCATTTGCCATGTGCGTGGAGGTGACCGAACGGGCACTGGCCCACACCGGAAAGGATGAAGTGCTGCTCGTGGGCGGGGTCGGGGTGAACAGGCGACTCCAGGAGATGCTGGCAGCGATGTGCGAGGACCGGGGTGCAACCCTCTCGATACCCGCGAAGAAGTATCTCGGGGACAACGGTGCGATGATCGCCTACACCGGCAGGATCATGCTTGAGAGCGGGGGAGGGCTCCCCCTCGACCAGTCACAGGTGAACCCGTCGTTCCGGTCGGATCAGGTCGTCGTCACCTGGCGGAATGACGATCCGGCCATCCGTGGGAAGCGGGAGCCTCTCGATGAGATGACCCGTGCAATGGGGGCCGAAGCTGTCGTCACCCTCGGTCCGGAAGAGGTAGAAAAACGACGCATCAGCAAGAGGTATCGACGCACAGAACTTGACGGTCGGTTGATCACCGAACGGACCCGGGCCGAGGCACGCCTCATCGCCACGGCACGGAAATACGGGGTTCCGACGCCCGTGATCCGGGACGTGACAGGAGACACTATCGTCATGGAGCGCATTTCCGGAACCCTGCTCAGGGACGCCCTCTCGGAAGAGCCCCTCCGCCAGGCCGGAAGAACTGTCGGGCGGCTCCATTCCGCAGGGATCGTGCACGGAGATCTCACCACGAGCAATATGGTGCTTCGCAACGGAACGGTTGTCCTGATCGATTTCGGGCTGGCCATGGTTTCACCTGAACTGGAGTCCCGGGGTGTCGATATCCACGTCCTGTTCCAGACACTCGAGAGCACCACCGACCGATTCCCGGTGCTGAAGGAGGCATTCTGCGAAGGATACTGCGAGACCTTTGACGGGGGTTTGGACGTGCTCCAGCGTGAGCAGGAGATCGAGAAACGGGGGAGATACCTGTGAAGATCGCAGTGGTGACCTCAAATCCTCATAAAGCAGCAGAGATAGCGGCGTTCTTCGGATCTGCGGCGACCGTGGAACATGTCCGCATGGAGATACCCGAGTTCCGGCATCCCGATGTGGGAGAGATCGCCCGCGAGAAGGCTGAGTACGCGTACCGGGCCCTGGGCAGGCCGGTGATGGTCGACGATACGGCATTCGGTGTCCATGCGCTGCGGGGGTTTCCTGGGCCATATGCCGCATACGTCCTCGACACGATCGGCGTCCACGGAATCCTCAGGCTCATGGACGGAATTGCGGACCGGAGGGCCTGGTTCGAGACCGCGATCGCCTGTGCAACCGGGGAGGAGATCATCGTCTTCCGGGGAAGGATCGACGGTATCATCGTCCCGCCCCGCGGGACCGGCGGTTTCGGCTACGATCCCATTTTCGAGATTGACGACGGACGAACCCTCGCCGAACTCTCCCTCGGGGAAAAGAGCAGGGTTTCCCACCGGGCGCGGGCGCTCGCGCAGGTGAAGCACTGGCTGGAACAGCAGGAATGACCGGATCATGACAAAACCGTTAAGAGGCGGGATGACCTTTTATATAAGACGAGAAGTGGTGTCCGAATATGGCAAGATTTCCTGAAGCCGAAGCACGGCTCCTGAACGTGAAGATCTGCATGCGCTGCAATGCGCGGAATGCGATTCGCGCGACAACCTGCCGCAAGTGCGGCTACAAGCACCTCCGACCCAAGAACAAAGAGAAGAAGGCCTGATCCCATCAGGCACTATAAAAAGTCACTCTTTTTCCTTTCTGGCTGTATTCGCCTTTGAAGGTCTCGATGTTCCGTTTGTAGCCGAGGCGGTCGGTAAACCCGAGCTCCCTGAGGCACTCCCGCACCCGCATGACATCGGCCTCGTCGCGCCAGTCAGGAGTGTAGACGTAGATAACCTTGGTATTATCCCGGGAATCGGGGTTTGGTTTTGCCGTGCTCACCTTGGCCGAGATCCCGAGCTCGTTCCTGCGGGTAGCGTTCCGGACCTTGACCCAGGCCGCATCCACTTCTTCGGGAGGAAGAAAGATGAGCCATTTCCCTGCCAGTTCGTCTTCTATGGCATCGGCCTGTACTTCAGGGGCATCCTGAACGATCCAGTACATCCTGGTGGTCATGCTCGGCACTACCCCCTCTCCTTCGCAGATTGACTGGTAAATGGCCGAAGGACCGCCAAAACGATGGATCAGTGCCTCTCCGAGCTGGGGATATTCCTCGGAGAATTTCGTGAATATCCGGGTGAAGAGCGGTTCGAAGTCGGTCCCTGCTTCGACGAGCTCGAAGAGGTACGGGCCACAGTTCTCGAGTTCGGCATTCAGCATGACCTCAAAGAGCCCGTAGGCCACATCGGCAAGCTCGTCCGGACTGACCTCTTCCATGCGTAAGTTTTCGCCCAAAAAACAATAAAATTCTTCTGTCCCGGAAATCAGGGACAGAGGTCCCGGATGACCAGGGATGCCGCATGCTCACCGGAGAGGAGCATCCCGCCGAATACCGGGCCCATACGATGCTCGCCGGAGACGGCATTTGCCGCCATGCCGGTGACGATCAGTCCCGGGAAGATCTCCCGGGTGTGGCTGATGATGCTTGACTCGGCACGATCGGCCCACATGAACCCTTCCCCTTTCACCCGGACCGCATCAGATTTCTTCTCTACCAGACGGGCGACCACAGCGTCGTGACCGGTTGCATCAACGGCAAAGCGGCACCCGATCGTCAGGGGATCGACATGGAGGCCGGCCATCTCCACAGGAGTCCAGTTGATCACCAGCCCCGAGAGCCTTCCCTGCTCCCTGACCATGACGTCCTCCACTGTCATGAGATTGAAGAACTCGGCACCGGCGTCACAGGCTGCCGCGGTCAGTTTGGCGACCGATTCAACCGAGGACGCAACCCAGTACCCGTTCCCGTACGGAGCGGATCTGATGGAGAAATGGTCTAACAGCCGTTTCGCCTCGTCCTGGACCACGATCCGGGGAAACATCATGCCTCCCCCCCACATCCCGCCCCCGACCGAGAGTTTCTTTTCGATTATCGCCACCTTCAGGCCCCGGCTCCCGATGAACGACGCCGCTGCAAGGCCGGAGGGCCCGCCTCCGACGACTGCGACATCGACATCGGTATAGTCGAGGAGAATCTCCATCTGGGTTTCAAGAATCGCCCGGGTGATTGTCCGCTCGTCCAGCTCCATCCCGTTCACTCATCCCCATTATTCCTTCTCTTCTGTAATAAGAGAGACCATTTGAACCTGCCGGGGGCGTTCCCGGTGGCGCAGCAATGTCCGGAAATCTGCGCTGAGCCTGCTGGAAAAACCGGTAATTCCTCTTTTTTTAACATTCCGGCTTTGAATTTCAGGGTAAGGAGAGAATGTTTATGAACAACTCCCGCCGTACCTTGATGCATGAAGGTATGGAAACGTGACTGGGGCCTGACCGGACGGATCTGGCTGACCATGTTCCTGCTGTTCCTGGTCTATCTCGCCTTTATCGCGATACTCTCCATGCTCGGTATCGGCCTTCCCTACCTGGTGGTCCTGGTCTTCGTGATGGCGTTTGTCCAGTACTTCTTCTCCGACCGGCTCGTGCTCTGGAGTACCCGGGCCCGGGTGACCGAACCGGATGAGTATCCCGATCTGCACCGGATGGTGGAGAAGTGTGCCACGGAAGCTGGCATTCCCAAACCCCGGGTGGCGATCATGCAGACCCCGGTTCCGAACGCCTTTGCAACCGGACGGAGCCCTCGCCATGCGGTGGTTGCGGTGACCGATTCGATCATGAGGCTGCTCTCACCACGGGAACTCGAGGCGGTGCTCGCCCATGAGATATCCCACATCAGGAACCGCGATGTGCTGACGCTCACCATCGCCAGTTTCGTGGCCATGATCGCGGCGCTGGTGATGAACAACTTCCTCTTCGCCGCGATGTTTTCCAGGAGAGACAGCGGCGGGGCGTGGATTCTCGCCGGGCTTGCGGCGGTAGTGGTGTATTTCGTCGCCCAACTCCTGATCATGGCGCTTTCCCGCTACCGTGAGTTCTCGGCGGACCGCGGCAGTGCCTACATCACCGGCCAGCCCCGGGACCTCATCTCGGCACTGGAAAAGATCAGCAGCAGGATGAACTATGTGCCGGCTCCCCAGAAACAGGCTGTCGAGACCGCGAACGCTTTCTTCATCATCCCGGCACTCTCCGGAAGGACCATCATCGAGCTCTTCTCCACCCACCCGCCGCTCGAGAAACGCATTGCCGCCCTGGAGCAGGTCGAACTCGAGATGAAAGGGCTGGCATAACCCCCCGATACTTTTTTCCATTCACAGTTCCTCTTGCCTGGTTCCGGAAGGACCCCGCTGAACGGAGCAGATACGGAACAAAAGTAATAATATTCCGGAAATCCATATACAAAGGCGCAAACCTGCATCGATGGTCTAGTGGCATGACTTAGGCCTTCCAAGCCTATAGCCCGGGTTCAATTCCCGGTCGATGCACTCAGGGCTCGTGGTCTAGCTGGTTATGACGTCGCCTTCACACGGCGGAGGTCAGGAGTTCGAATCTCCTCGAGCCCATCCTTCTCAGAATTGACTTTTTCGAGTTTTGAGACTCTATCTTCGAGATTTTCCATGCGGGTATTGATATCGAAATTGGATGGCTGTTTAAACTCTGAGTCTGCAAATTTTATGAAAAAGCCGGATTCACATTCGTAGATTTCAATTGTGTCCGCGAAGTGGGCTGACTGCCTGGAGTATATCGGATATGTCCCGTTTCGAAGATCCGGTTGTTCTACCTATCAGATAGGGGTAATCGAAGACGGTATCGGGACAGGTAGTGGAAATAATTGTGATACGATAAAAATATGTACGGCAATGCTGTACTGGATTATTTTACGTAAAAATCCTCTCCTCTCTTTAAATCTGGAAATATGTGAAAATACCACGCTTTTGGATCAAAGATGACAGAAAGAATTATATCCTGAAGAGAGGACAGCCTCAGTATGCCAACTTCGTTCGTTGACAAAATGAAAAGCTTCCTCATGGCCCCGACAAAGGCCTTCCAGGACAGCCGTGCCGACACGCTGGGTGAGGCGTTCAGGTACTACTTCATCCTCCTCGTTATCTTCACCATCCTCTACGCGATCGTCTCGGCAGCAGTCGGCATGGCGGCCCTTACCGCCTTGATCGACCAGCTCGCCGCAAGCGGCGCAATGGGTGAAGCTCTGGCAGGGATCCTGCAGAACTTCAGCGGGTTCGTCGTCGCCGTGAGCATCTTCTTCGTCTATTTCCTGTTCCTCCTGATGCTCTTCGGAGTATTCCTGTCAGGGTTCATCTACCATGTCTTTGTGCTTCTGCTGGGCGGAGAGAAAGGGTATGTCACCACCGTGAAAACGATCATGTACGCCTCGACTCCCTGGCTCCTCCTCGGCTGGATCCCGTATGTGTCAGTAATCGGGGCACTTTGGTACCTTATCCTCCTGATTCTCGGGATAAAGGAGACTCAGGAGATGACACTCGGCAGCGCCCTCCTCGTGATTCTCGTCCCGTTCGTCCTGCTCCTGATCCTGGTCCTTCTCGGGGCAGTGGTCATCGGCGCCTTGGTTGCAGGTTTCGTTGAGATGATGCCGTTCATGACCTGAAAAACCGGCGGCACCCATTTTTTCTCTCGAACTGCATGGAACCCCGGCAGGCCATTCGGGCTTCGCAGAACCCTGCCGGGAAAACATAAATTATTAGTAACTCCGCTTCCCTTCCTGTTTAACCGCGGGGGGGTGAACCATAACGGCGGATCTTGAGTTTCTCCTGGTGGCAACGGCATCGATCATCGCCATCGTCAATCCCATCAGCACAGCCGCCGTCTACTCGGTGCTGACCGAGCAGGTACCATCCGAGCAACAGAGGCTGGTCAGACGGACATCCATGCAGATCTCGCTCGTCGTCCTGATCTTTTTCGCGCTGACCGGGCAGTTCATCTTCACCATCCTCGGTCTCACCCTCCCGGCCTTCAAGATCGCCGGGGGTATTCTCCTCATCTCCTTTGCTACCGGAATGCTCTCGGCAAAACGGGAACTCTACTCGCCGGAAGACCTGGAAAATATCTCTATCGTCCCCCTCGCCTTCCCCCTCACCTGCGGTGCCGGCACCATCACCACGGTAATCCTGATTGCGGCCGAGGCGGAGGGCATCCTGCAGAATGTCATGGTCATCATCGCCATCCTCATCACCATCGCTGCATCCTACGTTGCCATGGCCTATTCCAATTACCTCTTCCGGTTTATCGGGGAGAATGAACTCAGGATCATCGCCAAGTTCCTGGCCATCTTTGTTCTCGCCATTGCCATCCAGTTCATCATCAGCGGACTGTCCGGAGCCATGCCGCAGATCCTCGCAGAAGTCGGCGGCTGCTTCGGTCCCTGATCCGTGGAAATCCGACCGTCTGCCGGGAGATTCGCGTGACGCGAAGCCCCTGGCCCGGGCAGGAAGAGAAATTGGGAAAAAAATCCGGATATTTTTGCCGAAATTCAATTTTTACGCAATTCTGTGCCATGTTTCCCCTTCGGTAGGATAATAAACCCTCACACCGAGATCATACATATCCATATGGGCAGAGAGAATCCCGCCGGACAACCATACCTGATACTGGCTCTCGTGATCCTGTCGGTGGTCGTTCTGGTTCCGCCCGGATCGGCAGACACCGATACTGAGACAGCAGCAGCTCATCTCTTAAAGGGGGACGATCTGATGCTCCGGAAGATGTATCATGAGGCGCTGATCGAATATGAAGCAGCAGTGACCGGGGATCCCTACAACACCATCGCCTGGAACAGACTCGGGGTGGCTCATATGCGCACCGGGCGGAATGAAGATGCGGTGCTCGCATTCGAGCGAGCGATCGAATTGGATCCCTATTATTCCGAGGCATGGACAAATATGGGGGACTCACTGGCGATGCTCGGAGAGTATCAGGAAGCGATCCGGGCGTATGACCGGGCGCTCGGGATCAACCAGCGGGACATCTATGCCCTCCTGCGGAAAGGAATGAGCCTTCAGGAGACCGGAGATTCGACCGGCGCGATGGAGATCTACCAGGAAGTCATCCGGCTGGCTGATCTGGAGATGCGGAAACATCCAAATTATGCCTCCTTCGATGCCGATATATGGACAAACAAGGGTGATGCCCTCTCCCGCCTCGGACGATACGAGGAGGCGGTTGCTGCATACGATACGGCGCTTGGCATCAATCCAAAGTTTGAGCGGGCAGAGCAGGGGAGGATCAAGGCCATGGATGCCATCCTGCTCTCCCGGAGCAATCCCGAACTTGTGGTCCGGGTGACCGATGAGAATACCAGCCAGCCCCTCCCGACCATCGTGCCGTTGTCGGGAACCCTGGTTCTCGGGGCCCTGGTTTCCGCCGGTGCACTGATGATCCTGCTGCACCGGAAATCGTGATCAGATTCTCTAAGACAGGACCGGTTTTTTCATGTTCTACCACCTCATTCTGACGGACGAGTGCAATCTCTGCTGCACCTACTGCCGGGGGAAAGCGTTTGAGGCTCTGGCCAGCGGAGAAACCGACGTTGCAATAGACGAGTCTCTTCCCCCCGACTTCTCCTGCGACTCTGGGGATCTCTGCCGGTTCCTCGAGAAGGACGTGGATCCCTGTATCACCTTCTACGGTGGGGAACCGCTGATGAGAATGGATCTTGTCCGGACCATCATGGATACGGCCCCGGTCCGGCGCTTCATGATCCAGACGAACGGCACCCTGCTCGATCAGCTGGGGTCTGACTACGTGAACCGGATGGAGACCCTCCTGGTATCCATTGACGGTCCCCGGGAGCTCACCGATATGCACCGCGGAGCGGGGACATTTGACCGGGTTATCCGGAACATCGGAACGATCATTGCCGGAGGATACAGGGGCGAACTCATCGCCCGTATGACCGTCACGGAAGGGACCGATATCAGGGAAGCGGTCCGGTTTCTTGCAGCCAACCGCTACCACTCGTTTGGCTCCATCCACTGGCAGATCGATGCCGATTTTACCGGGGACTCATCCATGCGGAAGTTTTCCCGGTGGCTCTCCACGAGGTATATACCAGGTGTCCGGGACCTGGTCGGGGACTGGATGGAAATCATGGAAACGGAGGGCCGGGTCCCCCGCTGGTATCCCTTTCTCCAGACGACCCTCGATCTCCTGCAGGATCGCCCGTCCCGTCTCCGCTGTGGCTGCGGCCATGCGAACTACACCATCATGACCGACGGTCATATTGCCCCCTGCCCGGTGATGATCGGAATGAAGGATGCGTATATCGGGCATATCGGGTCTTCCGACCCCCGGAACCTTCCGGTGGTTGAAATGACCGGATCCTGCCGGCGGTGTGATATTCTGGGTTTCTGCGGAGGGCGGTGTCTGTACGCGGATATCGTCCGGCCCTGGCCTCCGGAAGAGAAGGCAGTTATCTGCAGCTCGGTCCGGGATCTCCGGGACGTCCTGGCCTCGGCACTCCCGGGGATCCGGAGGCTGATCGACTCAGGGAAGATCCGGATGGAGGATTTTTCCCATACCCGCTACAACGGCTGCGAGATCATTCCCTGATTTACTTGTGGTAGGGAATGTTCCGGTTGATACAGGCTGCCCGGTAAATCTGTTCGATCAGGATGAGGCGGACCAGCTGGTGGGGGAAGGTCATCGGCGAGAGGGAGAGCACGAAGTCGGCCCGCTCCCGGACGGTATCAGGCAGCCCAAGCGGACCCCCGATGAG
This sequence comes from Methanomicrobiales archaeon, assembly GCA_013415565.1. Classification (GTDB taxonomy): domain Archaea; phylum Halobacteriota; class Methanomicrobia; order Methanomicrobiales; family Methanospirillaceae; genus UBA9949. The sequence goes on along the minus strand of JAAEET010000023.1, from coordinate 13,675 downwards.
GAAGGCGACCGATCCCCTCCCCTCCAGCTCATACCGTTTCATCCGTGAGGCGAATTCCTCGCTCGAGAGGACGACACCTCCCGGATCGAGAGCGACGGTTACGGCCGGTCTCGGGCCGGTGCCCGGGAAACGGCACCACTCTGCCTCCATGATCGCCGCTTTCTGTTTCGGGGAGATCCTTGCCGGGATCCGTTCCTCAGGGAGATTGACGAAGGACAGGGAATGGTAGGGTGCAAGCCGGGAACGGTACATGTTCAGTCCCTCTTCCACGAACGATTCCCGCACTTTCCCTACGGCAACGATGGTGATCTGCATATGAGTATGGTATGGTCCGTTCCTATGCTCCGGCGTGCCCTGGCACTTTCACGGTGCACGGCAGGTTTTTTTAAGAACGCTCTCCCGACTTTTCAGGTGGAGAGGCCTGCGGGAAGGCCCCGGTTCACGAGAAAGGGCGCCCGCACCCCCCCCTCTGCAGTCAGACCACCTTGAAGAGAAACCTCACAGACTCCCCCTTTCCTCCGGGGTTTCTCTCTTTTCTGGCATTCGCCCTCCGGCTCCGGTCACTTCACGATCGCCCCGGCGATTGCACCACCGACGAAGCCGAGAAGCCCGTAGTAAAGCGTGGCAATGACGACGATGAAGGATACACCGAGCGCCGTGAGGAACCCCGGAATGCCGAAGAGCAGGCTTCCCCCGATGATGAGAATAACGGATATCACGATAGCACCAAACAGCCCGGCAACAAATCCCGCGGTGGCACCGCCCCAGACCCCCCCGCGTGCGATGATTCCGGCGATGAAACCACCGATGACCGGACCGAGAACCGGGAGAGAGCCGAGGAGCACCATCACGATGAATCCGACAATGACCCCGACCCAGAATGATCCCTTCACAGCCATGCCCGATCTGTTATCTGCGGAACGAATAAAGGTTCGGACAGGGTGTCTGATTACCGCCCCTTATCCCGGTTTGCCGCTCTGAATCGGTCCGAAACAGACAATAATCTATTTCAGCATCCGTCGCACACGTTCAGTATGGCCCTCCGGTCGATAAACCTTCCGGGAATCGGAACAAAGTATGAACTTGAGACGGAAAAACAGGACACCATCGCCGTTTTTTTCTTAAAATCGGGGAATATCCAGATGTACACCCTTCAGCACGGGTGCCAGACGCCGAGTGTCGCCGAACTCTCAGCCCCTGAAGCGCGCCGGCTCGGTTCCATCCTCACCGGAGCGATCATGGAGGCGGACCGTGAGAGTGTCGAATTCGCCTTTTCAGCCCTCTCGGACCTCAGGATCACCATCCATACCTACCTGGTCGGCAAAACAATAGCCGGAAAGAGCCTGGAAGACCTCCAGATCCGGGCCAAGACCGGTGTGACCATCATTGCCGTGTCACGGGGGGATAAGAATATCATCAATCCTTCTGCCGATTTTGAACTCCACGAAGGGGATACCCTGGTGGCAATCGGGGAATCAGATCAGCTCCGGCGGTTCGAGCGTGAAATCATGGTGACGTGATGCAGGGAATCGTCCTCGCGCTTCTCGTCTGCCTGCTCCTGGCACTGATCACCAAGCGGTACGCACTCCCGACGATACCCTTCTATATCATCGCCGGCCTGATTCTCGGGACCAGCGGCCTGAACCTGGTCGGAGGAGACGAGATATCGGCATTCCTTACCCATCTCGGGCTGCTCTTTCTCCTGTTCTTCCTCGGGCTTGAGATCAAACCGGACCGGATCTGGAAGAACCAGTCCGCCATCCTTTCGAGCGGGCTCATCGACCTGAACATCAACGTCGTCATCGGTTTTCTTGCAGCCTTTGCGCTCGGCTTCCCGCTGGTGGATGCCCTGATCGTCGCAGCTGCTTTCTTTATCAGCTCAACGGCAATGGCCGTCACCTCGCTGATCGAGAACCGCAAACTCCTGATGCGGGAATCGGAGACCATCGTCTGGCTGATGGTCTTTGAGGATATCGTGGTTATTCTCATCCTGGCTTTCCTCGGACCCCAGATGGATCACCCGCTGGCCATCCTGGTCAAGACCCTTGCCGTGCTCGCCGTGCTCTATGCAGTCATCAGGTTCGGCAAGGACCAGATCATCTGGGTACTCAAGCGCGATGATGAGCTCCCGGTTCTCCTCACCTTCTCGGTAGTCCTCGGGATCTCGGCCCTCTCGGTGTACCTGGGGATACCCGAATCATTCATGGTCATCGCCTTTGGCACCTTCCTCGGGACTATCGATCCGGTCTCGTTTGAGGTCCAGTCACGGCCGTTCAAGGACGTCTTCCTGGTGATCTTCTTTGTCTTTTTCGGAATCACGGTGAACCTGTTTGCCGAAGGGATCTCCATTCCGGCCCTGCTCGCCATCAGCCTCATCGCCGTGATCTCCAAGTATGCCTCGGGCATCGCCATCGGGAAGCTGATACACCGGAATTCCCATTCCGGCATCGAGATCTGGGCCAATACGATCGGCCGGGGTGAATTCTCCATAGCCATCGCCGCGCTCTACGGTTCGGCGGCGGTATCGAGTGCCATCGCCTTCATGGTGATTGTGACCTCCATTATCGGGGCCTTCGTGGCGAAATACAGCGGAAAAATCGGAAAGATCCTGATCCCTCCGGCGAGCTCCGTTCAGAAAAAACAGGGTGAGAACTGACAGGTATACCGGATATCACCCGGATAGTTCCGAGCGGATGGTGAGGAATACCGGTCCCCGGACATCGACCTTTTTGTTGGTATCGGTGATGAACCGCATGGCGTGCTCTTCGATGCGGACATTGATGTCGCTCGGGAGCTTTGCCATTTTCACCTGGACCGTGACCGCTTCACCGCACTGCGCCGCGGATTCGACACGGGCTGCGGCACGTGCTGCGACCGCCGACAGGTAGGTGATCCCGGTGGAGGTACCTTCCTGCCGCACCTCCTTCCATTTCTCGGTATCGGGAATCCCGAGCACCGAGCCCTGGTAGACGAAGATCTCATTTCCGCAGGCCGGGCCGAGGAGCCGCGATCCGCTTTCCGGCTCTTCGACAAAGACCGTCATGGCCTGCCCGGCAAGCGTTCCCCGGTATGCGGGGAAGGAACAGGGTCCGGGCTCGGTGCCATGGGCCAGGGCTGCAGAACAGATCGCGTCGGCAAGTTCCCTTCCCTCCGGTGTTTCCGGCTCCTCGCGGAGGTTCACGGCCCGGGCGATGTCGAAATCGGAAAGGGTTTGCGGGAAGAACTGGGGAAATGTGAGTTTCCGGAGATCATCGGCCCCGTAGGCGATCATTGCAAGGCGTTCCACGCCAAGCCCGAGGTTCATGACGGGGATGCCGATCCCATACTCGCCGAGCGCCGAGGGAGAGTATAATCCGAACGTTGCGACCTCCACCCAGTCGTGCACGGGATGGCGGGCGTAGACCTCGGTCTGGGTTCCGGGCATATAGTACTTGGAACGCTTCTCATCCGGAACGAACCTGAAATCGGTATACCCGAATGCCGAAAGCAGCGCCCTGCTGACCGCCTTGCCTTCATCAACCGTGACATCCTCCCCGGCAACCACGCACGAAGCGGAGTGGTAGCTCATCAGCCGGGTCGGGCCCTCCTCCTGCTCCCTCCGGAAGCAGCGGTCTATCGAGAAGAGGCGGAGCGGGAGCGGGCGTTTCTCCCAGATCTCCCCGAGAGTTATGAACCAGCCGCTGGTCATGTGGCTTCGCAGCGTGCTCCGGGAGGAGCGGGGCGAAAGATCCCTGAATGCGGAGAAGACCCGGTCATAGATCTCAACGGTCATTCCGTCATCGATGCCGAGCACTTCCGAAGTGGCATGGATGAGATCATCGCCGTCGATCGTTGATTTCTTGTAGGACTGGAGGAGCTCCCGGAGGCGCTCTTCCTCATCTGCGGCAACCTGTTTTCCGGTGATCCCGGCAATCCCCTCGAGCTCGGCCTTCCCGATCCCCTGGTTCGGCCGCTCAAGGCCGCCGAGGTAGAATACCCGGTCGAGCACAGCCCGGGCTTCGGGGCCGAACTGCCGGTAGACCTCCTGCTCTTCGACGATGATTGGATTGCACGCTTCATCGAACCCGAGGGAGAGATAGGTCTCACGGAGACGCTGGACCATGGCATATACCGGGTGCGGCCGTGCCTGCCGGTACATGAGCCGGGGAAACCGGTCACCGGACCGGGGAGGTGTGAGGACGCGGGGGCCAGCATACCAGGCCTCTTCAAAATGCTCCCTGGCCTTCTTCCGGTACTCTTCGGGATCAAACCTCATACGTTCCGCTCCAGGAGCACAACCCTGCTCCCCGGATTCTCGTCCGTGATCCGGTAATCGCAACGACCGGCAATTCTCCCGGCAAATGCCCGTACCTCCTCGTGTCCCGGCATATTCTCTCTTCCCAATCGTTTTCTACTGTATCCAAGATACATATATCCCTTCACTTCCACGAAGTGTGCCCCGGAATCCTGAAGAATTGCGGCGTACTTCTCGGGGGCGAACGTGTTGAGGCCCTGCACCAGGGTGATGCGGATTGCCGAGCGCCGTGTTCCCAGCAAAGAGATGCTCTCACCGATCAGCTCCCAGTAATCGTCCTCGGGCCGGCAGATCCTGAGGTAGGAGTCACGGTCCGGTGCCGGGAGCGAGATGTAGGTCTGGAACGGCTTGCACCGCCGGATAACCCACGGCCTGGTTCCGTTCGAAACCAGGAACGTTGAGTACCCCTCCCGCGTGAGCAGGTCGATAAGCTCCGGCAGATGGGGGTAGAGGGTCGGCTCTCCGGAGAGCGAGATGGCAACGTGTTTCGGTGTGAGCGCCTCGGAAAAACGCTCCGCGGTCACGTACGGGGAGACCTTGTATCCCGAGAGGGCCCGCTTCTGGAGATCGGGAATCCTCCCGACGATTTCGTCGGGAGTGCACTCGCGTTCTCCCGGATATTCGTGTTCAAAGGACCGCCAGCAGAAGAGACAGCGGTGGTTGCACCGGAGCGTCGGGGTCATCTGCACGCAGCGGTGGCTCTCCACGCCGTAGAACTGGTGTTTGTAACATTTCTCCCCTCCCCTGAGAGATCTCTTGCACCAGAGGCAGGGCTTGACCGCTGCCGAGGAGTCGGGGGCAACGAACTGGTATCCCTGGCTGCGGAGCGCCTTACATGGTGGCGAGAGCATCGATGCCAAGGGTCTCAAGTGCCTCCCTGAGCGTATTTTTCGTGGCCAGCACCAGGGTGAGGCGGCTGTTCCGGATCTCCCCCTCGCTCTTGAGAACCGGCTCAAACTGGTAGAAGACGTTGAAGAGGTCTGCCAGCTCCCGGGCATAGGTGGCAATGAGGTGAGGCCGCAGGTCCCTGACGGAATTGGTCAGCACCCAGGGGAACTTGGCGATGTGTTTTGCGAGCGCGATCTCGCTCTCCATGGAAAGGGAGAAAGCCGGCTCGAAATCCCCGGCTTTCCCGAGGATGCTGCAGGCCCGCGCGTGGGCGTACTGGATATAGGGCCCGCTCTGCCGCTCGAAGTCGAGCGCCTCCTCCCAGTCGAAGACCGTACTCTTCTCGGGGGATATCTTGACGATATCGTACCGGATGGCGGCGATGGCAACCGACCGGGCAATCGCCCGGCGTGCCCCCTCGTCGAGATCATCGCGGCGTGCCGTGACCTCGTCGTAGGCTCTCCGGGTGACCTCGTCGATAAGTTCGTCGGCGGAGACGAACTTGCCTGCCCGGGTACTCATCGCTCCCTCCGGAAGGGAGACAAACTCAAAATGGACGATTTCCGGTGGCTGTTCACCCAGCAGCTTCAGGGTGGCAATGAGCTGGGACCCGATCAGTTTGTGGTCCGCCCCCAGCACATCGATTACCCGATCGAAATTCCTGCCTTTCCAGATGTGGTAGGCGAGATCGCGGGCAGCATAGACCGTGGTGCCATCACTCCTCCGGAGCACGTACTCCTTCTCGAATCCGGCGGCAGAAAGGTCGATCCAGAGCCTGCCGTCCTCATGGCATTCCTCCTGCTGTTTCAGACGGGCAATGACCCGGGAGGTATCGCCGTTCCGGATGAAATCGCTCTCCCAGACGAACCGGTCATGACGGGCATTCAGACGGGCCAGGGTCTCTCTGAAGCCATCGAGGCATTCGCTGACCGCTGTCCTGAAGAGGGAGACCGTCTCCGCATCCCCCTCCTCGACTTTCTGCATGAAGCGGTCGACCCCGGCGACTATTCCCGGATCCCGTTCGATCTCCCGGTTTGCCGCGATGTACACGCGTGCAACATGGTGATCCCCTTTTTCACCCTCACGGGGAGCGCTGTCCAGGTGGGTGAATCCCCAGACGACGATGGCGATCTGGCGCCCCATGTCGTTGACGTAGTACTGTACCTCGACCGGGTGGCCTGCTTTCCGGAACGACCGGGCAAGCGTATCCCCGATGATGGTATTCCTGATATGGCCGACATGGAGCGGACCGTTGGGATTTGCGCTGGTATGCTCAAGCACAATCCGGACCGGCTGTGCGGGGAGGTTTCCATATCCGGGACGGATCGCCCGGGAGAGCGTCTGCCGTATGAAGTCGCCCCCGGTATTGAAATTGATATACGGCCCCGTTGTCGATACCCGGATATTCCGCAGTGCCGGATCCTGCAGCAGAGTCTCCGCAATTTCTGCGGCAATCTGGACAGGAGATTTTTTTCGCTCTTTTGCCAGGTCGAAGGCAACGGTGGATGCAAAATCCGCGTGAGCCCCGCCATCGGTGAGGGGAGGGTTCTCACGGCCGGTTGCGGTTGCAATGGCCTTCCGGATGGTCTCAAACGTCTCGAGGTACATCAGAATCCCGTCCTGTACCGGAGAATGGCTGCAATCCCGCCGAATGCCGTGTAGAGAATGGCCCCCTCCTCGAAATCGTCCGAGATGATCTCCACCCTTGTGCTGGTCTGATCTGCCAGTGTTGTGAGCTCTTCAACGATATCCACTTCCGAATCCACGATCATCGGAGCGGTGCACTGCCGGCAGGTGGTGGCAAGGATGTCCTCAACCGTCTTTCCGGGCTCGAGGGAGATGGTCCGCTCTTCGGAATGGCCGCAGTTCTGGCAGGTGATGGTGATCCGTGACTTCCGGAGCCGGCTGGAGAGGAGGAGCGTGTCGACGGCACCGAGGTCGAGGTTCTTCCGGATACTCTCCTCGCCGTATGCCGCAAGCCCGTTATCCTTGACAAGCTCCTTGAGGAACCGGTTCATGATCTCCTTCTCTTTCACCACTTCCATGCCTTTGAGGGCATCTTTGGCGGCGTCGACCAATTCGGAGAGACCGCTTTCGTTGGTGTATGCGACATCGAAGAGCCCGACGATCCGCTTCTGGATCTCGTGGTGCAGGTACTGGCCGGCCTCAAACTCTTCCTTGGTCGGGCTCGGCCCTCCGATCAGCACCCCTTTGAACCGCTCGAAAAAGTCTTTCTCGGCCAGGAAGATATCGCTGGCACGCTCGCCGATCTTGGTGTAGAATTCATTGATGGCGATCTCGCGGAGGCGCTGGAACCGGACGCTGGACTGCCCACCTTTCCGTTGTTTGCCCGGGACCGTGGAGGTGACGCCGCCGATCGGTTCGATCCGGTTTCCCCTCAAAAAACCCCAGTAGGCCTCTCTGCGGTCGAGAACAAGCAGGCCGTATACGTTCTTCTCCTCGAGCATCTCCTTGAGGGGCTCGAGCTCGAAATTCGAGCTGCACCGGTACATGTACAGGTTGAGCGGCTCGGGCGGCTCGATGATGGTGCACTCGAGATCCGACCGGTCCCCGCCGAGCTGGATGGTGCCGCAGAAGACTGCCATGCCGTTTTCGGGAGGATTCTTGTAGTATTTCAGGCGGGAAAGGATGGAGGATATCGCGCTCTGGACATTTGTCCTGGTCTGTTTGCTCTTGATGTTGGCGCACTGCCCGAACTCATCCCGGAGCTGACCTGTGACGTCATGGATCTGCTTGTCAGGGGGTATATAGAGGGAGATGAGCTCGGTCCCGCTCCCCTGCTTTGCCTGCAGCTTCTCGAGCGTCTTCTTGAACTCGTAACGCCGCCGCGCATCGTCCATCTGGGCTGGTTCGGCCATACCTGTGCATCACCGCGTGTGGAAAAGCTTACTACTATTCGGCACATTCCGCTATAAATTTGCGCCACGCGCCCATCGGAGAAGAAGACTCACCGCGAAAAGCACCGGTACGCGAGGGCAATGGTCTTTGCGTCCGATATCCTGCCGTCGTGAATCATGTCCGGCAGATCGGCGAGTTGCACCTTGAGGAGCTCGATATCCTCATCTTCATCCTTCTGGTAGAGACAGGACGGGGACAGCCCGTGCGCTTCGAACAGGAATATGCGCTCGTCCGTAAATCCCGGGGAAGTGAGAATGAACCCCCTGTCGATGAATGTCTCCGCCTGAAGCCCGGTCTCTTCAATCAACTCCCGGCGGGCGGTCTCCTCGGGCCGCTCACCGGCACGCATTGTTCCGGCCGGGGCCTCGAGTATATACTCCCCCACTGCGTAGCGGAACTGGCGGAGGAGGTAGCAGCAGCCGTCCGCCCTGACCGGGAGCACCGCAGCCGCATCGCCCGGGTGGACCACCACCCGCTCCACGTCCTTCCCGCTGGCGAGCCTGACCTGTTTCTTCTCGATGGTCATTCGTTTTCCCCGGTAGATTTCCATTCAGTCCTCCCCCTCGTAGGGAATCGGATCCTTCATGCCCAGCGCCTCGAAAGCCGCCTTCCTGAAATGGCAGGCGCCGCATACCCCGCAGGCCCTTTCCTCGTTCTGGTAGCAGGACCAGGTGTGCTCGTACGGAACACCGAGGGTTCTTCCCAGGGCGAGAATATCCTGCTTGGTCATGTTCAGGAACGGGGCTTTGATGGTGATCCGGGTCTCGTCGCGGGTCCCGGTGTCAACCACCCGCTGGAAGGCCTCGATGAACTGCGGCCGGCAGTCGGGATATCCGCTGTAGTCCTGGGACTGTACGCCGATAAAGACCGCCCCCGCCCCTCGCGCCTCGGCACAACTCGTGGCGATGGAGAGCAGGTTGGCGTTCCTGAAAGGCACATAGGTATTCGGGACTCCTTCACGGTCGTCGCGGAACCGGTCCACGGCCAGCCGGTGATCGGTCAGGCTGCTCCCGCCGAACCGTGTCAGATAGGCGAGATCGACCTCGATGAACTCCTCCGCACCCAGAAGATCGGCGATTTTTTGTGCCGATGCCCGCTCTTTTCTCTCGGTCCGTTGTCCGTAGTTGAAATGGAGACAGATGAGATCATACCCCTGGTCACGGGCATGGTATGCCAGGGTTGCAGAGTCCATACCGCCGGAGACAAGACAGATCGCTCTCATCACAATACCCCCACGATCTTGTGCAGCTGCAGCTGGAGCCGTACCGGAAGGTCACGTGAGACGATGAAATCGGCAACCTGCCGGTAATCCGATCCGAATACCGGGGAGAAGAAGACCTCTCCCTGAACCGGGTGATGCTCGAGAATTCCGGCAGCATACACGCAGTCGTCCTTCCCTGCAACCACGAACTTGACACTGTCCTGCGCCGAGATGAACGGGAGGAGGCCGGTGTCGGATACCTCGCCGGAGGACGGGCATTTCACGTCCATGCAGATCGAGGCATAGGGCTGGAACGGACGAAAATCTATCGTCCCGTTCGTCTCGATGTCGATCGCTGTTCCCCTTCCGTGGAAATAGTGCACCAGGGGGAGCAGGTCTTCAGCCTGCAGGAGCGGCTCTCCTCCGGTTATGCAGAGCCGGCGGCCCGGAACGGCCATGATTCCCCGGACAACCTCTTCCCGGGTCATCTCGATTCCCCCGCTGCGTGCCTGGGGGGTATCACACCAGGCGCAGGAGAGGTTGCATCCGGACAGCCTGAGGAAGGTGCTGGGAGCCCCCTGGCTCCTCCCCTCTCCCTGGACTGAACGAAAGATCTCAGCGACTCTCATACCCCGAGCTCGGCATAGCAGGTCTCTGATTCCCAGACCCTGATCCGTTCCACCCGTGCCGCAATCCCCGCATCGCGGCATCCGTTTTCGATCATGTCCCGGAGGATTGCGGCGAGGAGCTCGCTGGTCGGATCACCCGGCGTGGTGATGACCGTCTGGAACGGTTCGATACAGGCAACCATGGGGTCGTCACGATTGAGGATGATCTGGTGGTCGAAGCGTTCGATGATCGTTTTGATGGTGTTGTAGTCCACGAGGATCCCGGTGACCTGGTCCACCTCGCCCTGGATCCAGACTTCGACCTTCCAGCGGTGGCCGTGAAGCTGTGCGCATTTCCCGCGATAGTGCATGAGCCGGTGGCTGGCGTCGAAATGCACCAGCTTGTAGATCCGGGAATTCATCAGTACAGGTACGCCGGATAGATGTATAATATTATTATCAATGCGGGATAACCTAATCAGGCACAAAAGGGGACTCCACAATATATAAAACCGTTCCGCGCGATTGTATATATCACAGTGGGTCCTATCCACATCGTCGAGACCGAAAATCAGATTGAGGGATTTCATGGGACAGGGAAAATTCGCTGCAAGGAAACTCATCCGCGAGGCCAAAAAGTTCCGGTGGAGTGATCCGAAGTATGTACGGAGCCATTCAGGTGTGAACCTGAAATCCGATCCCCTTGAAGGGGCACCCCAGGCACGCGGTATCGTGCTGGAGAAGATCGGAGTGGAGGCAAAGCAGCCGAACTCGGCCATCCGGAAATGCGTCCGTGTTCAGTTGATCAAGAACGGACGTCAGGTCACCGCATTTGCGGTGGGTGACGGAGCAATCAACTTTATCGACGAGCACGACGAGGTCGAGATTGAGGGAATCGGCGGAAGACTGGGCCGTTCAATGGGAGATATCCCGGGGGTCCGGTACGTCGTGACCAAGGTGAACAACGTCTCGCTCCACGAGATGGTGATCGGCCGCAAGGAGAAACCGCGCAGGTGACGGAAATGGCAGAAGCAGAGACTCCGGCAGCAACCCGGCTGCTGTTCAACCGGTGGGACCTCTCCGAGGTTCAGGTCACCGACCCCGGCCTCGTCCGGTATGTGGGCCTGAATCCGGTGATCGTACCCCATACCACCGGGAAGTTCACCCGGCAGGAGTTCAATAAGGCGAACATGCTGATTGTTGAGCGCCTGATCAACCGGCTCATGCAGTCGGAAACCAATACCGGCAACAAGCAGCTGGCCATCCGTATCGTCCGTGATGCATTCGAGATCGTCCACCAGAAGACCAAGAAGAACCCCGTTCAGGTCCTCGTCGAGGCGATAGCCAATACCGGTCAGCGTGAGGAAACGGTCCGGCTCAAGTACGGCGGAATCAATGTCCCGAAATCCGTCGATACCGCACCCATCAGGCGTGTCAATACAGCGCTGTACTTCATCTCGGAAGCCGTGGAGAAGGCTGCGCACAAGAGCAAGAGGCCGGTAGCCGCATGTCTTGCGGACGAGCTGATAGCGGCCTCCAAGGGCGATGTGAAGGCATATTCGGTGAATAAGAAAGAAGAGCGGGAACGCATTGCGAAATCCGCCCGCTGATTTTTCTCTTTTGTGGTGTTGTTATGGCCAGAGGCAGGAAATCCATCGACAGAGTAAAGGAGCTGATGAACGAGCCGGTGCATATCCGGAACATCGGTATTGTAGCGCATATCGACCACGGGAAGACCACCCTCTCGGACAACCTGCTTGCCGGTGCCGGGATCATCAGTGAAGAACTGGCAGGACGGCAGCTCTTCATGGACTCGGACGAGGAAGAGCAGGCCCGGGGGATCACCATCGATGCAAGCAACGTATCGATGATCCACGAATATGACAAGCAGGAGTACCTCATCAACATGATCGACACCCCCGGTCACGTTGACTTCGGCGGAGACGTGACCCGCGCCATGCGTGCGGTCGACGGCGCCGTGGTGCTGGTGGATGCCGTCGAGGGCACCATGCCCCAGACCGAGACGGTGCTGCGCCAGGCGCTGAAGGAAGGAGTCCGCCCGGTGCTCTTCATCAACAAGGTGGACCGGCTGATCAACGAGCTCAAGGTGGACGAGATGGAGATGCAGATCCGCCTCGGCAAGGTGATCGACAAGGTCAACAAGCTCGTCAAGGGTATGAACGAGGATGCCTACAACAAGGGCTGGAAGCTCGATGCGTCATTGGGAACGGTCGCATTCGGGTCCGCGCTCTACAACTGGGGGGTTTCGGTCCCCTTCATGAAAAAGAGCGGCGTCTCGTTCAAGGAAGTCTACGACAAGTGCCGGAGCGGCGATATGAAGAGCCTGGCAAAGCGGAGCCCGCTCTGCGATGTCGTGCTCGATATGGTGGTCCGCCACCTGCCAAACCCGGTTGATGCACAGAAGCGCCGTATCAAGGTCATCTGGCACGGGGATGCCGAATCACCGGAAGGAAAGGCAATGTTGAACTGTGACCCGGGCGGACCGGCAACCCTGATGGTCACCGATATTTCCTTTGATCCCCACGCCGGGGAAGTGGCCACCGGGCGGCTTTTCTCCGGGAAACTCAGGCGGGGAACCGAGCTCTATGTCATGGGGACGGCCAAGAAGGTCAACCGCCTCCAGCAGGTCGGTATCTTCATGGGGCCGACCCGGGTAGAGGTCGAAGAGCTGGTCGGCGGCAACATCGCGGCGGTCACCGGGCTCAAGGATGCGATGGTCGGCTCGACGGTCACCACGCTCCTGGACATGACCCCCTTCGAGTCACTCAAGCACTACAGCGAACCGGTCATGACCGTTGCCGTCGAGGCAAAGAACATGAAGGATCTCCCCAAGCTCGTCGAAGTGCTCCGCCAGGTGGCAAAGGAGGATCCCACCCTGGTGGTCACCATCAACGAGGAGACCGGGGAACACCTCATCTCCGGGATGGGCGAACTCCACCTCGAGATCATCACCGGCAGGATCAAGCGCGACAAGGGTGTCGAGATTGTCACCTCACCGCCGATTGTGGTATACCGGGAGACCGTCACCCAGAAGGCCGGACCGGTCGAAGGGAAGTCACCGAACCGCCACAACCGGTTCTACCTCGAGATTGAGCCGCTGGCAGACGAGATTGTCAACCTCATCAAGTCCGGGGACGTCTCCATGAACCAGACCGCGCTCGAGCGGCGGGATACCCTGGTTGCTGCAGGGATGGACAAGGATGAGGCGAAGAACGTCAAGAATATCCATGGTACCAACATGTTCATCGACATGACCAAGGGTATCCAGTACCTCAACGAGACCATGGAATTGATCCTCGAGGGTATCCATGAAGCGCTCGCCGGTGGTCCCCTCGCGGATGAACCGGTCCAGAACCTCAAGATCCGGCTGGTCGATGTCAAGCTCCACGAGGATGCCATCCACCGCGGTCCCGCCCAGGTCATCCCCGCGGTACGATCCGCCCTCAAGGGAGGTATGCTCCTCGCCGGGGACTCCCTCCTCGAGCCGATGCAGAAGATCCAGATCACCGTGCCGGCCGACCAGATGGGCGCGGCAACTTCCCAGATCCAGGGTCGGCGTGGCCAGGTCTTTGACATGCAGAGCGAGGGCGATACAATGACCGTGATCGGCAAGGCGCCGGTGGCCGAACTCTTCGGGTTTGCCGGGGACATCCGATCGGCAACCGAGGGCCGCGCCATGTGGAGTACCGAGTTTGCCGGCTTTGAGATCGTGCCGTCAGGCATGGTCAAGGACGTGGTGACCAC
>JAAEET010000022.1 GCA_013415565.1 Methanomicrobiales archaeon | reverse complement strand
TGCTCTATATCGCCGACCTGGACCGGATCGCAGGAACGGGATCCCATGACGCAGAGATCCGGGCCTGCGCCCGGATGGTGCGACGGTGTTTTGTCGACCGGGGATGCAGGAGTCCGGATGACCTTCTGCCCGGGGAAACCATCGAAAACGTCATCGGGACCGAGACCGCCGGCCCTGATCTCTCGCGGTATCCATCAGGGATCCTTTCCCTCGATATGAAGGACAGCCGGATCATTCCCGGTGACCGGGACCCCATCGGTATTCTCCGGGAGGCTGCGGCCCTCCCGTTCGAGGGATGCCTGATCCTTGACCTCGGGTCTGTGGGGACCGGAAAGGGTCTCTCCGCGGACAGGCTTGCGGAGTATCGAGCCGCGTATCCGGGATACCTTCTCTTCGGGGGCGGCGTTGCCGGTGGGCAGGATCTCGACCTGCTGGCAGCGGCAGGGTTCGACGGGGCCGTCGTGGCCACCGCGGTACACCTCGGAAATATCCCGATATCTGCGGTACGGAGGGGAACATGGTCCTGATCACGATCGAGGGAATCGACGGAAGCGGCAAGAGCTCGCTGGTATCGGCGCTTGGCCGCCTGCTTGAAAACGAACACCCGGTCATCACCCGTGAGCCGGGTTCAACCTGGGTGGGCGAATCGGTCCGCCGGGCGATTGCCGAAAAGGCGGATCCGATCACCGAGGCACTGTTGTTTGTCGCCGATCATGCCGCCCACATCGCAACGGTGATCCGTCCGGCGCTTGCGGCAGGCGACCTGGTCATCTCCGACCGGTACTCGGACAGCCGGTACGCCTACCAGCAGGTGATGCTCGAGGGAATCATCGATGAACCTCTGGCATGGCTCCGGGCCATCCACGACGGCTGGACCATTCCTCCCGACCTCACCTTCCTGATCGTGCTCCCCATAGAAGAAGCCCTCTCACGGATGGGGAGCGCCCGGAACCTGGAGCACTTTGAAGAGGCGGGCGTACTTGCCCGGGTGCAGGAGAACTACCTTGCGCTCGCGGCAGAAGAACCGTCGCGGTTTGTCATCATTGACGGTATGAAAAAAGAAAACGAGATCGCGGAGTTCGTGGCCGGCAGCATCAGGGATTATTCCGGATGGTCACGATCACGTCGTCGACGGTGATCACGTCCACCCGTTCGCCCCCGACCAGGTACGTGTACTGGAGGGAGAACGCATGTTCCGGAACCGCGATCTCCCTTCCCCCGGCAGTGACGACCGGCGGCGGGGTGATCAGCTGCCCGGGAGGAAGGGCCCGCACCGCATCCATGAAGGCTTTGGCATCCTTCCGGAGCGCCGGGCCGATGACGGCCATGTTGAACTGGACCTCGCCGGGTCTCTTCTCGAGGATCGAACGATCGTGCTCCCACGCGACCGGGCCGTTGAGTGCCCGTGCCATATCCCCGGAATCGTCGGTGATCCGGGTGGTGAATATGGTGATTTTCCCCATGGGGGCGTTCAGGGCCAGCCCCTGCTCATGCTTATAGTTGCGGACTGCCGCTACCAGGCTGCTCAGGAGATCGCCGCTCGCACGCACTTCGGGGTCGACCGGACCGGGAGCAGGCCATGCCCTGGCGTGCACGCTCCCCTCGCCGAGGTAGAGCGAGATCTCTTCGGAGAAATGGGGGGCGAAGGGAGCCATGAGCCGGCAGAGGGTGTCCAGAGTCTCCCAGAGCACCCTGCAGGCGCTGTCCCGGCCGGGGTCGTCCGAATAGAGCCGTCCCTTGACGAGCTCGATGTAGTTGTCGGCGAGGATGTTCCACGAGAACTCCCGGATGGCCTTCAGCGCCCGGTCGAACTGGTAGAGGTCAATGGCCTCGGTGACTTCGGTCGTGGTCTCCGCGAGCCGCGAGAGGAGCCACCGGTCGGCAAGGGGTCCCGGGACGGTCGCACGGTCGAACGGGCGCCTGCCGATCTGGAGCAGGACGAACCGGGCGATATTCCAGAGCTTGGTCTGGAACCGGGATGCGGCGATCACATCGTTCCAGTTGAACATGATGTCCGACCCGGTCGTAGCCCCGGCCGCCGCCCACTGGCGGAAGGCGTCCGAGCCGTGCTGGTCGATGATCTCTTCGGGAGAGATAATATTGCCCCGGCTCTTGCTCATCTTGAACCCGTCCTCTCCGAGCACCATGCCGTTGATCAGGATCTCGTCCCAGGGCCGGCTGCCGGTAAGGGCTACCGATCGGAGGATGGTGTAGAAGGCCCAGGTCCGGATGATGTCGTGCCCCTGGGGCCGGAGCTGGGCCGGGAAGATCCCGGGAACCGAGCTGCCGTTCCATCCTGTCACGTTCAGGACCGAAATAGAGGAGTCCATCCAGGTGTCGAGCACGTCTTCCTCTCCGATGTATTCCGAAGATCCGCAGGCGCTGCAGGGGCGGGCGGGACGCGAACTGGCCGGGTCGACCGGGAGATCGTTTTCGTCCGGAAGGATCATCTCGCCGCATGATGCGCAGAACCAGACCGGGATGGGAGTGGCAAAGATCCGCTGGCGGGATATGCACCAGTCCCACTCCATCTGGCTGATCCAGTTCTCCATCCGGAGAAACATGTGCCCCGGGGTCCACCGCACCTGCTGTGCGGCCGCCATGATCTCATCTGGCACGATCTTCACGAACCACTGCCGTTCGCTCATGATCTCGATCGGGGTCTTGCACCGCCAGCAGGTCCCCACCCGCTGCTCGAGCGGTTCCTGCCGGAACAGAATACCCTGCTCCTTCATGTCGGCAAGGATGGCATCCCGGCACTCCCCGGATTTCATGCCCTGGTATTTCCCGGCAGTCCCGGTCATCTTCCCCTGCCGGTCGATGGCCTTCCGGAGATCGAGGCCGTGCTGCTTCCACCAGTGGACATCCTGCTTGTCGCCGAAGGTGCAGATCATCACCGCTCCCGAACCGAATGACGGATCGACCGCTTCGTCGATGATGACCGGGACTTCGTGGCCGAAGATCGGCACGATCAGCCTGCGGTTCCGCAGACCGGTATACCGATCGTCATCCGGGTGAACAGCAACGGCGACGCAGGCGGCGAGCAGTTCCGGACGGGTGGTTGCGATCTCCACGCCGTCGAAGTCAAAAAAGTTGAGCCGTGTCTCCCTCGGCTCGTAGGCAACTTCGGCAAAGGCGATCGCCGTCTCGCACCGGGTGCAGAAGTTCACCGGGTGTTCGCTCTGGTAGATATAGCCGTCCTTCAGCATCCGGAGAAACGAGAGCTGGGTTTTGCTGTAGTATTCCGGGAGCATGGTGATGTATTCGTTGCTCCAGTCCACCGAGAAGCCGAGCCTGCGGAGGGTGAGGCGCATCTTCTCGATATTCTTCAGGGTGAGCTCCCGGCACATCCTCCGGAACTCCTCGCGGGGGACATCGTTCTTGGTGATGCCGAAAATCTCCTCCACCTTCACCTCAGTTGGCAGGCCATGGCAGTCCCAGCCCTGGGGGAACATGACATTATAGCCCCGCATCCGCTTGTAGCGGGCGATAAAATCGATGTAGCACCAGTTGAAGGCATTGCCGATATGGAAGTTGCCGGTGGGGTAAGGGGGAGGTGTATCGATCACGAACTGCGGACGATCCGATGCCCGGTCAAAATAGGTATCCTCATCCCGCCAGATACCCTGCCAGCGGTGCTCCACTTCAGCAAAATCATAGGTCTTCGGCAGATCCTGTGGAGGAGACATTTTTCACATATTTGTACTGGGATGAAATATAGTGTTCGAACCACGGAGAGCGGATCCCGCCCCGATCCCGTGCTGCCGGCCGGCCTGCCGTCCGGACGGGATCGGGCCGATCCGAAGACATTCTACAACAAACCTCTTCTGCCCTCCCGTCAAAACATTCAGGAAATGTCCAGCCAGTTCGGGGACCGGCTTGCGGCCATACTCGCCCTCTCTTTTGTACTGTTCGCCCCTGCCGTACAGCCCCCGTGGGTCCTCTCCATCATGATCCTCCTCTTCTCGTCGATCCTCTTTCTCATCAAGAAGACCCGGTTCCTGGCACTCGCCCTCATCCCCATCGCCATCCTCTACGGCCTCTCCCTCCTCCCCCTGCTGGTCTTCTCCTGCACCTTCACCATCATGGTCATGGGTGAACTGGCATTCAGGTGGGGAGCCGGCCGGCTCCAGTCGTACATCGCCTACATTCTCGCTGCATTCACCGGCTGCCTGCTGGTGATGGTCTACCTGCGTGAGTATGTCCCGCTGGTGGCGCTCTTCGGCGTGGTGGTGGCAGTGCTCCTCAAAGCCATCGTGAGGGAGCGGGAGGACGCCCTCATGATCGAGGCCCTCGGCATCGCCATGACCATGTACCTGATCTATGACCTGAACTACCAGGCGGACCTGGTGCTGATTGCGGGTGCGGTCATCGTGGCCTTCGGCTTCGGCTACTTCTCCTACCGTACCAGGACCGCCGACGTCAGCGGTCTCTTCTCCGGTGCCCTGATCGGGATCATCCTGATCGTCTTTGCCGATATCCGGTGGTTCCTGGTCATGCTCGCCTTCTTCATCATGGGATCGGTGAGCACCCGGTACCGGTTTTCCGAGAAGGAGCGGATGGGAGTCGAACAGGCCAAGGGAGGGGCACGGGGATACCTCAATGTCTTCTCAAACGGGATTGTATCGGCAGCCGCAGCCGTGCTCTGGGGTGTGTCCGGCGACCCCCTGTTTGCGGCGTTTTTCATCGGCGGAGTGGCAACCGCTGCGGCAGATACACTGGCGAGCGAGATCGGGGTGACCGGCGGGGAGCCCTACCTGATCACCACGTTCTCGCGGGTCCCGGCCGGGACGAACGGCGGAGTGACGGTCCTTGGCGAGACGGTGGCTTTTCTCGGGGCCCTCCTCATCTCGATTCTCGCCTACCTCATGGGGGTGATTCCGCTCCCGTTCATCGCGGCCGGGACCATTGCCGGTTTCGTGGGGACCAATATCGACAGCCTGATCGGCGCCGTCATCGAGAACCGGGGTGTCTTTGGAAACGCCGGGACCAACTTCGTGGCCACGGCGGGAGGAGGCCTCTGCGCCCTGTTCCTCGCCCTCCCGTTCGCCGGTTAATACTTGAACCAGCGCCCTTTCTCGTCGTATTCTCCCTGGACCGCGACCGCAGGCGGTGCCCCGGCGTAATCCCGGAAGAAACATGCCTTGAAACTGTAGATCACGGAGATGACCAGGGTCGCCCCGATGAACGCCAGGACTGCTGTTACCAGGATTCCGTCCATGCCAAGCAGTTCGTTGAACTGATCCGGGGTAAATGCCTGGATCTCCGCCGCACTCATCGCTGCAAGGGGCTCGAGGCGGTCATAGAGCGACGCGGCCCAGACCATCAGGATGGCGAAGGATATGGCGAAGATGATCGCGAGTGAGATGATATAAAAGATCAGGCAGGCCCGGGTCTGCTGCAGGACGAATTCCACGCTCCGCCGTATCGAATCAAAGACTTTCCGCTCCTCCATGACCGCCGCTGCATCGTAGAAGAAGGTGAAGAAGAGAACCGTGAAACTTGCCGACATCACCACGAACGCCAGCGCCGTTTCGGCAAATCCCAGGACCGCCAGCGGGAGCAGCAGGAGGAACAGGGTGAGGAGCAGCCCGAAAAATATGACGAGCGAGGGAAGAAGCACCCGGAAATACCCGGAGATACCCCCTGAAACAAAGGCCGGAACGGTCTTCTCCCCGGTTTTTACCAGGTGCAGAAGCCCGGCGACAAAGAACGGGAATACCACCAGCTCGAGCACCCAGAGCCTCTCGGCGATAAATATTCCCGAGGTGAACTGGAGGATCATGAATGATGCAGAGAAAATGCCGCTGGCTATTCCCGGCAGCCAGAGTGCAGGGATGCGGAGCAGACCCAGGGCGGACCGGAGGGATTCCGTAACCATGGCTACCGGACCCGCGGCATGGCCACGATTTCCCGCACCTGGAGGTCGAAGAAAGCAGCGGTATGGGATGGCCGGATGACGCAGACGGTGTCGGCTCCGCTGGAGGTGCCGCCTACGGCGATGACCTCGTCATCAACCCCGACAGCACCATGGTCGGTGGCGATCAGGACGCACTCCACGGCCACCTTCAGGCCGACGGCTACAATCCTGCGGAGGGCTTCGGCTACCGCCTCGGTGCGGGATCCTCCTCCCACTTTCGGGGATCGGGAGAACGATCGCTCGAGGCCGGAGAGCACATGGGTTCCGGTGACGACGGTAGCCCCGGCGCTGAGGAGCCGTTCTGCGGCAGAGGGATCAAACTCCCAGATACCCGGTTTCGAGAAACCGACGACATGGGTGACCACGACCAGCTGAAGACCGGTCCCCTCCACTGCGTCGAGGAACGTGAGAGCCGTCTCACCCGATGTACTTGCCACGACAATGTGCGAGATGCCGAGCTCGCGGGCACGTTCGACCGCAAACCGGGCGCAGTCGCCGGTGTTTTCTGCACCGGGAACATCGAAATAATAGGTATTCCGGGCGACGAATGACATAATAACAGTTTAATTAGGTAGCATCACTTAAAGGGAATTGCTATGATCACGCTCGCCCTTGCGGGGAAGCCGAATTGCGGAAAATCCACCTTTTTCCGGGCAGCCACCATGGCCCCCGCCGAGATTGCAAATTACCCGTTCACCACGATCGATGCAAACTTCGGGGTCGCCTACCTCCGGACGACCTGCCCGTGTAAAGGCCTCTCGCTCCCCTGCGAGAGCTGCTCCGACGGCGTCAGGTTTGTCCCGATCAACCTCGTGGATGTGGCCGGACTGGTCCCGGATGCCCACAAGGGACGGGGACTCGGCAACCAGTTCCTGGACAACCTCCGGCAGGCCGATGCCATCCTGCATATCCTCGATGCCAGCGGTTCGACCGACAGCGAAGGAAACCCTGTTGAGATCGGGAGCCATGATCCCCGGGACGATATTGCCTTCCTTGAGTACGAGATGGCGATGTGGGTCTACGGGATCATCGAAAAGCACTGGGCGAAGCTCCAGCGGCAGGCGCAGTCGAAGACCCATTCCATCCACCGTGCTCTCTCCGAAATCCTGACCGGGCTGAAGATCTCTCCCGAGGATGTGCGGGACGCGGAGGTCGCGGCCGGCATCGATCTCGCCCATGCCGATGCCGACGGCCTGCAGGCCTTCTGCCGGGAGATCGTGCGCATCAGCAAACCCATGGTTCCGGTGGGAAACAAGGTCGACCAGGCCCCGGAGCTGATGATCGATCTCCTGAAGGGGAGCCGGTTCATCTTCGCATCAGCGGCCGGCGAGCTGGCGCTCCGGAACGCGGCAGCAGCCCACCTCATCCGCTACCTTCCCGGTGACCACACCTTCGCCATACTCGATGAAAAGTCCCTCTCCGCCCAGCAGAAGGCAGGGCTGGCACGGATCGCCGAGGTCATGGATATGTTCGGGGGAACCGGCGTCCAGCAGGCTATCGATCACACTATCCGGGAGGTACTGGGTCTGATCGTGGTCTTCCCGGTCGAGGACGAGCACAAGTTCACGGACAGCAAAGGCCGGGTGCTGCCCGACGCCTTCCTGATGAAACGCGGCGCAAATCCCCGCGACCTGGCCTTCATGGTCCACACCGACATCGGGAAAGGATTTCTCTACGCCGTGGACGCCCGGACCTCGATGCGGGTCAAGGACACCCACGAGCTCAGGGACGGGGACATCATCCGGATCGTGAGTACCGCGAAATAACCTTTTTTTCCCTGATCGGGGGTCTGTTTGTCCCGTTTTCTCCAAAAGGTTTATATACTCATATTGATTACCTTGTGATATCATGGGTGGAGAGGTCTTTCAGGCCCAGATCATCAGGAATTTCTTTGAAACCATTACGGGGACGGACCGGAACCTGACCCGCATCTCCATGTGCGTGATCAGCCTGGCCAAGCTCCGCATGGAGAGCCCGGAGAAGATCTCTGCACTGCTCGACCAGATCAAGAAGAGCAAGCAGCAGCGGGAACTCTCCATCGATATTCTCGATTACATGTGCGATGCGGCAATCGAGCTCGAATTGAACGTGGTCCAGACCGCGTTCGGGGTCAAGACCATCGGCGAGGTCATGCAGGACTTCAACGGGATCAGCCTGGATACACTGTAGAGACCCGCCACTTCTTTTATTCAGCACGCGAGTTGCCTGAGCGGAAGCGTTCACCTTCCTGATACCCTGGTTCATCCCATCAACCGGGATGCAGGGATCCCAGCTCCAGGCGCCGGCGGCAGAGCGGGTGAATGGTGGAAGCGGATCCCGATCCCGGAGGAAGGGACTGCATCGTGCGGAGCAGGTCACCGGCGCGGACGGACCCCTGGAAAAGAGATGGACGGTCTCAGAATCCCATCTGTTCTTTATACGACAAAAGGATCCGGATAATAAAGTTCTGGTGCTCGTCGAGCATCTGGCCGTCGTCGGGTGAGCAGAGGTAGGCGACCGCGTAGGCCAGCACCAGGGCATTATCGAGGGTGAAGTTCTCCCGGTTGGCGATCTGGTCGGCGGGAATGATGATGGCAAGGTACTGTTCCTCGTCGGGGCTGAAGGACAGGGTAGAATACCCCTTGACATCCGACTGTTCAAGTTTCTGCGCCCGGTCCCGGATGATGGTCAGGGCTTTCCGGACTGCAGGAAACGCACCCTCGCCGGGGAGCCGTGCCGAAGCCGAATCCGCGCTCTCGATGGACTTGGGATACAGGCCGAGCTTGTAAGACAGGACTGCCGATGCGATCTCGTGGGCGGTATCGCGATTGATCGATCGGAAAAAGGGTGTGATACGGTGCATATAGTCGTACAGATATTTCTCCATGGGATCCTCTCCCCCCTCTTTGACCGGCAGAGTACTAAACCTTGTGTTCAGCCGGACCACGAGAATGGTCAGGCTTGCGCCAAACAGGAGCTGCAGCACGATATTCGGGGTGATCTCCACCGCGGTGATGAAGATGATGACCGCATACAGGGGAGCGAGAAGGGAGACGATATCCTTCCGCGGTTTGCCCCAGGCGAGGTAGGCGAGGAGGAATGCACCGATGAGGCACCCCCAGTAGAAGAGGCCGGCGTCCCGGATATATCCGGACTCTTCCAGCAGGATGCCGACACCGGTTCCGCCGAAACAGAATGCCGGGACAGCGATGGAGAGAATGAGATCGCGCCTGCTGCACGATGCAAGGGCCTGAACTGTCATGCTGGATGAGGAAGGAATTGGAGGAAATTGCATAAATGCTTTTCAATCCGATTCCACGCGTCAGTACCGTTAAAAACCCTTGCGGAGAAACACTCGTGCATGAAGGTCTGCATCATGTGCGGCGGGGAGGGCACCCGTCTCCGCCCCCTCACCTTCGAGCGGCCAAAACCCTGTATCCCCATCGTGAACCGGCCGTCCATCCAGCACCTCGTCTCGCACCTTGCCGACCTTGGGTTCACCGACGTGGTGATCACGCTCGGCTATCTCTCCGGGGCGATCGAAGAGGCGCTCGGTGACGGAGCCCTCTTCGGGGTGGATATCACCTACGTGCATGAAAAAACCAAGCTCGGCACCGCGGGAAGCGTCCTGAACGCCCGTGAATTCCTCGACGGCCAGGACTTCCTGGTGGTCGGGGGGGACCACGTGACCGATATCAACCTGCTCGAATTTTTCCGGGAGCACCGGCGGGAGCGGCCGATAGTCTCGATCGGCCTGATCAGTATTGACGATCCCTCCGAGTACGGCATCGCCGAGATCGATGTGAACTATACGATCAGGCGGTTCAAGGAGAAGCCCGGCCCCGGGGAGATCTTCTCCAACCTCGCCAGCACCGGCATCTACGTATGCAGCCCGGAGATCTTCTCCTTTATCCCGCCCGCGACGAAGTTCGACTTCGCCCGCGACCTTTTCCCGCTCCTGATGGCGGAGGGTCACCGGCTCAGGGCATGGCTGGCGCGGGGCAACTGGACCGATGTCGGAAGCCCGGCATCGCTCCGCCAGGCCCAGCGGTGGAAGCTCGACGAGCTGCCGTTCTCCAGTTTCATGGGAGACATCTCGATCAAGGGAGGCCAGATCACCGGCCCGCTGATGTTTGGCACCGGGGTCACCATCGGCAGGAACTGCCGGATCACCGGTCCGGTGGCAATAGGTTCGGGGACGATTATCGAGGACGATGTCCTGATCGGGCCCTATACGAGTATCGGAGACCGGTGCACCATCAGGCGCCAGGCAAAGATCTTCTCGTCACACTTCTGCAACGGGGTGACACTGGGGCGGAACAGCACGGCGAGCGGAAGCATCATCGACAACGATACGGTCATCGGCGAATCCTGCTCCATCGAGAACGATACGGTCATCGGACCCCGGGTGGAGATCAGGGACCGGTCCGTGGTGCATTCCAAGACAAGGATCTGGCCGGACGTTGTGGTCGCCGAGGGGAGCGTGGTCAGGGAGCACCTCCTCAACGAGAACTACGATATCCGGATCGCGGGATCGTAGAAAAGAAGAGCGGTCAGGGCCGCCTGACCAGCCGGTGGGTGATTGCCACCAGCGGGTGGCGGGCGTAGTCGAGGACCTGGATATCGTCGAGGCTGTGGAGCTTCATGGCTCTTGCCGTCCGTTCAAGCCCGAGTTCAATATCCTCGTTCACCTCGATCACGTAGGAGTCAAGCACCCTGATCCCCAGTTTTTTCGCGGCAATCGCCCGGTGGTGCCCGTCGACCAGGATCAGTTTGCCCGGCCGGCGGATAACAATCAGCGGCTCGGCGAGTCCTTTCCGGATCTCGTACATGCGTCCTTCGAGCTCGTCTTCGTAGATCCGTGACTGGGTGGGGATGAGCTGGTCGATCTCGACCGCCTCCCGTTTGAGCTCGGGGTTGATCCCGTGGAGCTTGTTCAGCGTGGCCATGAAGGTAAAGACCTTTTCCGGGGAGACATGCTCGATCTGGGACCGGATCACATCGGTATTGGAGATGATGCCGAGGAGGCAGTTCTCCTGGTCCACGACCGGGAGTTTCTGGATGCCGGACCGGAAGATCACCCGAGCCGCATCATTGATGCTCATATCGGGATCCGCAACGATCAGGTGACGCGACATCATCTCCTCGACCGGGGTCTCGGGAGGTCTGAAGAGGAGATCCCGGGCAGCGATGTACCCGACCACCTCTTTCCCGTTCACCACCGGGAAACCGTCATGCCCGGTCTTCCGGATCAGGTCCATGACATCCCGGACCGTCCCGTGGACATCGACGGTTACGACGTCGTAGGTCATGTAGTCCCTGACCTTCTTTTTGTCCATTGCACTATCACGTCCGGTCCGGGAGCACTTCAAAACATCGGAAAAAGAAGAGGGGCGGCAGTCTCTATTCTACCTTGATGGATGATCCGCGCTGCACATCGGTCTTCTTGAGGCGGACCTCGAGGACACCGTTCTTGAAGGACGCTACAGAACCGGCATCGGTGACATCATGGGGGAGAGCGACAGTCCGGCACAGGGAGCCGTAGACCCGCTCCCGCATGTAGTATCCCTCTTCCTTCTCCTCCTTCTCGGCCTTTCTCTCCGAGGAGATCTCAAGGGTTGACGGGTTGACGAGCGAGACGGACACATCCTCTTTCTCAATCCCGGGAAGGTCGGCCACCACGATGACCTCATCATCGTGTTCACGGACATCGACCCGGAATTCTCCGCGAAGTGCGGGCATCATCCGGTCGGTGATCCCGCCTGGCGGGAGGAGCCGGCCGGAGGGTCCCCAGAACCGGTTCTCCATCTCGGTCATCAGTTCATCGACGTCCCGCCATGTCCACCAGAACGGATATCGTCTGCGGTATGCCATGTGTTTCTAACCTCCGTTGACCACCTCTCTCAGGGTGGACTATCCTTACGTTAAGGTGCGTTGTATATAAACATAACTGTCATGCCGGGTTCCGCCAGGAATGGAATGTTTATGTCCCGGCACGGCGAATGTACCGGGAATGACATCCAGCAAAAAGGGGAAGAACACGCCGGGCGCAAAAAAGTCCGGAAGCGGGGTGAACTGGACCAAGGTGGCCATGGTCGTCCTCGGGGTCGGTTTCGTCGTCGTCATGATCGTGACCTCGCTCGGCACCGGCTGGCTGGTCGGGATGAAGCCGGCCCAGAGCGGCGATGTTGCTGTTATTGGATTAACAATTCGGGATGATTTGGGACGGGCAGTTCTTACAACCGACGAAAGGCTTTATACCGATTCTATTCAGAATGGGAATTTCATCATGATTACGGGTCCCATTCAACTCATTGTGGATGGAAATTCTAGTAAAGTAGTTGAGAAAATTCCTGCCTATCACCCTAGTATTGGTAATGGTTATTTCGGGTTGTACAATCAAGAATTTAATAAAGTCAGCGCCAGTTTAGTTGGAATGAAGAATGGCGAAACAAAAAGAATAAAATTCGATACTTATCCAGAATCTCTTCAAAATATCACCGAAGAACAATTTAATTCAGCAGGAGGAAATTTCACCAGCGTAAATGTCAATGACCAACTCATGCTGTCCATATGGGATCCGGAGTCAACCGAAAATACAGACAATACTACCCCTGTAATTCCCGTTAGAATTGTTAAAATTAAGGAAAAAGGTGAAAATTACCTTATAATCGACAATGGATATTCCTCCGCGGATATTACTATTAGGCAACTCTCCCAGGCTTCCTCGAATTAGAGCGTAATATAAATAATCGCCGCCCCCTTTTTTTTTCAATGATCCGGATACTCTCATTCTTCCAGGAAGGGTGTATGGCCTGCCAGGAGCAGGAGCCGATCAACCGGGAAGTGGAGGAAGCTCTCTCCGTGCACATCGAGCCGGTCAATCCCCTGAAGGACCGATCCTACCTTGAGAAATACAGCCTCCGCGTGACGCCGACCATTGTAATCCTGAAGGACGGGCAGGTGGTCGAGCGGTTCGAGGGCGTCGTCCATCGCGAACAGCTCGAGGAAGCGATACAAAAATACCTATAACTGGTACCCGTAGATCCGCTTCAGCCGGCGTGCGACCGCTTTCTGTCCCTCTTTCCGGTACGACGCCCCGTCCCGGAGCTTCATGTGGGCGATCCTGAACCGGCGGTTTCCCTGACGGTACACCTCTCCGACTACGAACGGCTCCTCCCCCGGGACTGCCAGCACGAGAGGGATGGTCTTTCTCCCGTCATGGACCGAGACCCTGACGAGAACTTCCTCGATCTTCCGGGTCCAGAGCGTGGTGATGTCCTCGGCCCGTGCCCGCCGTACCCGCTGCGGTCCGCGCTCGATGGCGGATATCTCGACCCCGATGTAATCGTCACCGCACTCGGCGACATGGCGGTCCCCGATTCCGCAGATCTCCCCCTGCGCCATCTCGATGCTGCAGATCCGCGATGTTTTCTCCTCGCTGACGATGGCCTTGACCCGGAGGGGACGCTTCTCTTTTTCCCGGACGGCGAGGTGCACGCTCCCGCAGACATCGCACCTCACCCGCAACTGCCGCGTTTCCGAGAGCACGGTATGCTCCACCTCGTGCCCGCACTCCGGGCAGTAAAGGATCTTCTGCATCACCACCAACCTGACTACAGGTGATTCGTTCTCTCATATGAGGATTGGGGCAGGAGCGCTGGTGTTATCTCCTGTCCTGACCCTCTGATGACTACACCGGCCATGCGAGAGATTCATGCGACCATCAGGTGCCGCGGTCACCCGAACGTGACCGGGCGCCACCCCACGACCTTCGAGATCACCCGGGACGATCACCTCTCCTGCCAGGGTGACTGCATCATCGGTATTTCAGCCGGGGCGGGTGCGTCCGGACTCCCGCCGGACTTCACCGGTGCACTCGCCCGTGACGACGCCGTCCTGATCACCCGCCTCCGCTGCGGGGAGCACTGCGTCACGGTCACCTCGCAGGGCAGCCGGGCCATGACCCTCGACCACCCCACCGACCTCGTCTGGCGGCGGAGCGACTACGTCTGCGGGAGAACGGTCGGCATCAGGTCGGATAGGGTGGCACGGGACCTGCCGCGGGAGCTCATCGCCTGCCTCAAGGAGGGGGCGGAGCTGGTGGTGGAGATGACCGTCAGGGTGGAATCGGATCAGGAAAAACCGGCCGGCACCGGCGTCCCGTAACCGGTGGACGATGAAAGCCGGCCGGCCGTGCTCCCTTTGTCCCCTGCCCCCGCACGGGACCTTCGTGCCACACCGGCTTCCGGCCCGTTCAGTCGCGCCCGAGCATGGAGATCTTGAGCTCGGCAGAGGCGAGGAGTTCTTCGCACTGGCTGATGATGAGCGCTCCCCGCTCGTAGAGGGCGATGCTCTCGTCAAGGCCCGTCTCGTTGTCCTCGATCTTCTTCACGATCTCCTTCAGCTCGCTGATCAGGTCTTCATAGCTCTTTGTCATGGGTCACTCCCCGTACCAGCACCTCAAGCCGGCCGTCTTTCATCCGGATCCCGAGGATATCACCCCCGGAAATATCCCGTGCGCTCCGGACAGCTCGTCCCTCCTTCTCGAGAATACAGTACCCGCGTTGCAGCAGGGCCAGGGGATCCCTGCCGGCAAGCCGTCCCCTGAGTCCGGAGAGCACATTCTGTTCCCGCTCTATCTTCATCCGTGAAGCCCGTGCGAGGCGTTCGGCCATCATCGCGCAATCCTGCCGCCGTTCCGCTATCCGCCGCTCCATCCTGCCGGGCGCAATCCGTGTCCGGAGATCGGCAATCTCGCGGGCCGCCCGGTCGAGCCGGGAGACCAGGGTCGATCCCAGCTGCTTCCGGAACTGGGAGAGCCCATCCCGCAGCGCCGCCCGGTCCTGCACCACCAGTTCTGCGGCTGCCGAAGGCGTCGGCGCACGGATGTCGGCGGCGAAGTCGGCGAGGGTGACATCGGTCTCGTGGCCGATCGCGCTCACCACCGGGGTCGTGCAGGAAGAAATCGCCCGGGCCACGTCGGGGTGGTTGAAGGGGAAGAGATCCTCGAAACTTCCGCCACCCCGTCCGATAATGATCACATCGACCCGGCCGTCGATCCTCTGCAGGGCCTGCACGATCTCGAGGTGCGCCTGGTCGCCCTGCACCGCGGTCGGTGAAACCACGATCTCGAGGGGAAACCGCCGGGCGATCACGTTCCTGATGTCCTGGAGAACGGCACCGGTCCCGGAGGTCACCACGCCGACCCGCCCCGGGAACCGGGGGAGGACCTTCTTCTTCGCGGTATCAAAGACTCCCTCGTCCGTGAGCATGGCCTTCCATTTCTCGACCAGGAGATGCTTCTCCCCTTCCCCCGCATGGCGGAGGTCACGGACATAGAACTGGTACCGCCCCTGGGGGGCGTAGTGGCCGACCGATCCGAACGCGATGACATCGATGCCGTCTTTCAGCTGGAAGCCGAGCCGCTGTGCATCGGAGCGCCACATCACGCACTGGATGAGGGAGGGGGTTTCCCCGTCCTTCCGCTCGCCGAGGGAGAAGTAGCGGTGGCCGGAGGCATGGGGTTTAAAGTTGGTCACTTCCCCCCGCACCCAGATATCCTGCAGCCGGCCGTCGTCGAGCACGGACGAGATGATAGCGGAGATCTCGCCGATGGAAAAGATCTCGATGCTGTGTTCTCCCCGTTCCTGGCTGATCCGCTGCTGGTACCAGTCCATGCAACAACAATTATGGCAGGAGCAGGTTATGAATTAGGATCATGGTACGGCTTGCCGCCTCGAGCATGTTTTTCCACGAGTATCCCCTCGCGGAAATATTCGATTTTGTCGCCGAGGCAGACCTGGATTCACTGGAGTTCTGGGTGGAGACCCCTCACTTCTGGCTCCGGGAGCAGCCGGTCAGCGAACTCTGCGCCTGTATCGAAGCCCACCCCGGTTTTTCCCCGCTCACCGTCCATGCACCGATCCTCGACCTCAACCCCTGCTCGATCAACCCGAGGGTCGCCGCGGTATCGGTGCACGATACCCTCGCCGCCGTGGAACTGGCGGAAGCCGCCGGCGCCGATGTACTGACCGTGCATCCCGGGCGGCGGACGGCAAAGCGGCCGCCGAGCGCTCCGGATTATCGCCGGTTCGATTACTATATCCGGAAGCTCGATGATGCCGTGCAGGGAAAACGGGTCCGGGTGGCCATCGAGAACATGGAGCGGAAGGTCAATTCCCTCCTCTGCACCCCGGAGACGGTCCGGGAGATCCTCGACCAGGAACCCTGGCTCTGGTTCACCCTCGATGTCTCCCATGCCATGGGAGCGTCGGTGGACGAGGTCTTTTCCTACATCGATCTCTGTGCCGACCGGCTGGCAACGGTCCACCTGGGCAAAGCCGACGGAGGGACCATGCACCTCCCCTTCAGCGGGAGTACCCGGATCGCCGCGATCCTGCACCGTCTGTCCGACGCGCGGTTCGACGGAACCATCACCTTCGAGATCGAGGACCGGAACTTCGACCACGATCTCTCGTCGGAAGAAAAGATCCTTGTCCTCAGGGACCAGGCAATGTATGTCCGTTCGCTCCTTGGGTGAACCACTGGGTTTATAAAACGTGACCACCTAACGTTAGGTGAATTCTCGTAATATGAACCATAGAGTACTATCGGCCGCCACTGCGGCGTGGATCCAATGATTGGAGATATTCTGCTGCTTCTGCTCTTCATTGCCTGCCTCGTTCTCTCAGCATTCTTCTCAAGCTCTGAAGTGGCCCTTATCTCGATCACCCGGGCGAAGGTCCGGACCCTCGTGAACGAAGGAAAGAAAGGATCCCAATCGCTCTCGGCCCTGAAAGAGACGCCGAACCGGTTCCTCATCGCGATCCTGATCGGCAACAATGTCGTGAATGTAGCAGCAGCGGCGATCGCCACGGCCGTCACCATCAGCATCTTCGGTAATATCGGTGTCGGTATCGCTACCGGTATCGTGGTCATCCTCCTCCTCTTCTTCGGGGAGATCGGCCCGAAGATCTACGCCGCACGGAATACCGAGAAACTGGCGCTTGCGGTTGCAAAGCCGGTGAACATCCTCTCGAAGATCCTCTCGCCCGTTATCTGGGCCATCGAGAAGATCACCGGGCGTTTCGGGGCCTCCGCCGCAATGGGCGAGACCATGGTTACCGAAGAAGAGATCAAGGAATGGATCGAGGTGGGCAAGGAAGAGGGGACCATCGAGCAGGAAGAGCGGGAGATGCTGTACTCGGTCCTCGAGTTCGGGGACACCCTCACCCGCGAGATCATGACACCCCGGGTCGATGTTGCCCTGATCGAGGATATCAGGACCCTCGATGAGGCCATGCAGCTCTTCAATGAGACCGGGTTTTCCCGGATCCCGGTCTACCATGACTCGGTCGACAACATTATCGGGATCCTGAACATCAAGGATGTCTTCTCCACGGTCTTTGCCGGAAAGCGGACCGTCCCCATAAAGGAGCTGATGTACGATCCGTTCTTTGTCCCGGAGACCAAGAAGATCGACGACCTGCTCAAGGAGCTGCAGGTCCGGAAAGTCCAGATCGCGATCGTGCTGGACGAGTACGGGAGTTTCGTGGGGATCGTTACTGTCGAGGACATCCTTGAGGAGCTGGTTGGCGATATTCTCGATGAGTTCGATCGCGAGGAACCTGAGATCCAGAAGATCGGCGAAGGGACCTATCTCGTGGATGCAAAGATCTGGGTCGAGGATCTCAACGACGAGCTGGAGATCAGCCTTCCGGTTCACGAATCGTACGAGACCATCGGGGGGCTTCTCATCGACCGTCTCGGTCATATACCCCATCCGGGAGAGAGCGTGCATATCCCGGAGAGCCACGTCTCCCTGGTGGTCCTGCAGATGCTCTCCCGGCGCATCGTCAAGATCAAGATGATCCTGCATACCCCGCCGGCGCCATCCGAGAACCCGGGCGGGTGAGGGTATGAAACGGATCGCGGTACTGGCATCGGGACGGGGTTCGAATTTCCAGGCGGTCATCGACGCCATCGCTGACGGCAGGATCCCGGCAGTCTGCTGCGGGCTCGTCACCGACAACCCCTCCGCCTATGCCGTCACCAGGGCAGAAAAGGCGGGAATTCCGGTGTTCATCGTTGATTTCACGACCTTTCCTTCAAAGGACGCCTATGAACAGGCCCTTCTGCGGGTCCTGAATGATCTCTCGGCCGATCTGTACATCCTTGCCGGGTACATGCGAATCGTCGGGCCGAATATCGTCCACCGGCTGAAGGGAAAGATGATCAACATCCACCCCGCCCTTCTCCCGAGCTTCCCCGGTCTCCATGCCCAGCGGCAGGCGCTCGCGTACGGGGTGAAAGTCTCCGGCTGCACCGTCCACTTTGTCGACGAGGGGATGGATTCCGGCCCGATCATCGTCCAGGCCAGTGTACCGGTCATGGAAGGTGACGACGAGGAAAGCCTCGCCGGACGGATCCTCGCCGAGGAGCACCGCTGTCTCCCCGCCGCCATCTGCCTCTTCTGCGAAGGGAGGCTGGAGATCCGCGATCGGAGGGTGTCCGTCCTGCCGGAACCCGGGGACAGGTCCCGGACCGGCCGGAAGATTCCCTGACCCCCCTCTATATCTCCCCGGAGAACGCATACTGGGGAGAGAGCCAGGTGCCTGCATGCGTTCCCCTCCACCCCATACCAGGAAGATCGCACGGGAGAGGATTGCCATCCTTTTTGCCCGGGCGCGGGAATTCTTCGATGAGGATCCCGCGGTCAGCCGCCGCTGCGTGGCCCTGGCCCGGAGGATTGCCATGCGCCAGCGGGTCCGGATCGATCGGGTGTTCCGGCGGCAGTTCTGCCGTCACTGCCACGCGTTCCTGGTCCCCGGGAGGAACATGCGGGTGCGGATCCACCGCGGGAAGGTGATCGTCACCTGCAGGGAGTGCGGGAGGCAGATGCGGTATCCACTGGAGGAGCGACATGAAACACGGGAAGGATGACCATGCCATGCAGGATCTCCGGCCCACGGTCTGGATCGGGAAGCAGGGGTGCACCCCGACCCTGATCGAGGAGATCATCCAGCAGCTCGAGCGGCGGAAGGTCGTGAAGGTGAAGGTCCTCGCAACCACCGAAATCGATTTCGGAGACGTGGCTGCCCGGACCGGGTCCGAGCTGGTGGAGGTCCGGGGCAAGACCTTCGTACTGGCCCGCCGCCAGAAGCGATGATCCGGCAGCGCCCGGTTCTGCGGCGGCGGGTATGCTCGAAATATA
Source organism: Methanomicrobiales archaeon (assembly GCA_013415565.1). GTDB lineage: Archaea > Halobacteriota > Methanomicrobia > Methanomicrobiales > Methanospirillaceae > UBA9949. The sequence goes on along the minus strand of JAAEET010000022.1, from coordinate 9,924 downwards.
TAAAAGTATTATGAACCAATATGTAAAGACTGTTACATCAATTCGGTGACAATGAGGTTTCCAGGATGACAACGGTATACGATGTTCCGGCCGATCGCTTTATTCCGGCCCTCGCAGAGGAGCTGAAGAAGAGGCCGGAGATACAGCCCCCCGACTGGGCACAGTTCGCGAAGACCGGGGTGCACAAGGAGATGCCCCCGGAAGACCCCGAGTGGTGGTTTGTCCGGGTCGCATCGATCCTGCGCCGGGTCTATATCGACGGCCCGATCGGCGTTGAGCGGATGAGGACATTCTATGGCGGCAGGAAGGATCGCGGTTCAAAGCCCAACCAGTTCCGGAAGGGCAGCGGATCGATCCTCCGCAAGTCACTCCAGCAGCTGGAGGCCGCCGGACTGATCACCCATGACAAGACAGGCCGGAAGGTCTCGGCCCAGGGAATGTCCTTCATGGACAATCTCGCGCACACGCTTGCCACGGGGAGCTCACCGGCTCCGGCCAAACAGACCGCCTGAGTGAGGAGTGCCGATGGGAGACGACGAGCTCGCTGAACTGCGGAGAAGGCGCATGGCGCAGATGCAGCAGCAGGCAGCAGACCAGCAGCAGATGCAGGAGGAGATCGAGCGGCAGAAACAGGCCGAAGCCCAGATCCACATGATCCTCATGCAGATCCTTGAGCCCGAAGCACGGGAACGGCTCAATACCATCAAGCTCACCCGCCCCGAATTTGCCCGGGCCGTTGAGCAGCAGCTCGTCCTCCTGGCCCAGAGCGGCCGCCTGAAAGAGAAGATTACCGATGACCAGCTGAAGGAACTGCTCCGGCAGCTTCAGCCGGCGAAACGCGATTACACGATCAGAAGAAAGGGATGAAGGCAGGAGTGCTCTTCAGCGGTGGGAAAGACAGTGCGCTTGCGGCCGTGCTGCTCTCCCGCGACTACGAGGTCGAGCTGAACACGTTTGTCTTCTCTCCCGGCCAGGAGCCTGTGGCTGCCCGCACGGCGGCAGGGATCCTGGGATTTCCCTGGAAAAAACGGGTCTTTGAGGAAGGATTCCTGGAGAGGATTGCGGATATGGTGGTTGCCTGCGGATACCCGAACGAGGCCATTCTTGAGGTCCACCGCCATGCCCTCGCGACCCTCTCCCGCGAGTATCCGGTGGTCGCCGACGGAACCCGGATGGATGACCGTGTCCCGGTGCTCTCCCGTGACGAAGTCCGGAGCTTCCAGGACCGGACCGGGTGTTCGTATATCCGGCCGCTCCTGGGATACGGCTGGCGGGAAGTACACCGCCTTGCAGCACGGAACTTCGTGACCGCCACGGGCGAGACCGGCACGGTCGAAAACGGCGACTATGAGCGATGGATACGGGAGGCACTCCGGGACCGGGGTCTTGATGCCCTCTCGTTCTTTCCCCGGGACCACCGTCAGTCGGTTGTGCTGGGACGGGCCCCGGAATCGGGGGTGAATGCATATGAGTAAATCGAGCAAAGGATACAAACTGAGACTGGCAAAGGCATGTGAACAGAACAGGAGGGTTCCGCAATGGGTGATACTCCGTACCAAACGGCAGGTCGTCTCCCATCCCCGGCGCCGTCACTGGAGAAGGAGCAGCCTGAAGGTGTAGAATGGCCGACATTGAGAATGAACAGATCTATATCATCCCCCTCCGTGATGCCAAGAGGGCGCCGCGGTGGAAGCGGAGCAATACCGCGATCAAGGATATCCGCAAGTTTCTTTCGAAGCACATGAAGAGCTCGGACGTGAAGCTCGACCGGAGCATCAACGAGAAGGTCTGGGACCGGGGCGCCGAGAACCCGCCCTCCCGCATCCGCGTCCGGGCCATGAAATTCGACGACGGGCAGGTTCAGGCAGAGCTTGCCGAGGAATAAGATGGAAAAGACGATCTCCTTCGGCGGTGACGCAAATATCGGCGTGTTCTCACGGGTATTTGACGATATCGCCGTGGTCCCTCCGACCGCCCCTGATGAGTACCGGAATGCGCTCACCGATATCCTCGATGTGGATCTGGTGACCACCACCATCCAGGGGAGCGAGATCGTCGGTTCCCTGCTGGCCGGCAACAACCGCGGCTTTGTGGTGAGCGGTCTTGCCAGCGACCACGAAATCTCCCTCCTGCAGGAATACCGCGAGATCTTCCTGCTCGAGCGGGGCATGAATGCCGCCGGAAATATCATCCTTGCCAACGATACGCTGGCCTGCATCCATCCTGACATGCCGACGGCCGTGGCGCAGGAGATCGGCACCCTGCTCGGGACCCCGGTGATACGGCTCACGCTGGCCGGCATCAAGACGGTCGGGATGGCGGCCACTGCAACCAACCAGGGGATCCTGGTGCACCCCCGGACCTCGCGCCAGGAGCTGACCCGGCTGGAGGAGGCAACCGGGCTTCCCATCGGGACCGGCTCGGTGAACATGGGGAGCGGCCTGGTCGGGACCGGACTGGTCGCCAACCGGTCAGGATACCTGGCGGGCACAGAGACGAGCGGATTTGAGCTCGGGAGAATTGAGGACGTATTTGGATTTCTGGAGTGAAGATGATGGAAAACAGACAGTTCGAAGTGAAAGGGACCTTCTCCATTGGCGGTGAATGGCACCCGTATACCAAGATTATCGAGGCGCCGAACGAGGCGCAGGCGAGAGAGCGGACATTTGCAGTCTTCGGGAGCAAGCACCGCCTGAAGCGCCGATATATCACCGTGAATGCGATCACAGCCCTGAATGGTGAGTAGGGTGGAACGCGTCGACCCACGGGAGATCCAGTCCCTCCAGCTCTACCTGAACGAGTACCGCCAGCAGGCTGAGATATTCTCCCAGCAGCTCGCACTCCTCGAAGATGGCAGGATGGAGGCCCTTGCCGCGATCGAGACCCTTAACGCACTCTCCGAATCTGCGGAGAGCACGGTCCTCCTCCAGATCGGTGGTGGTGTCAGTGTCAGGGCACGGGTCCCGGAGCCTGACAGGATCCTGGTAAACATCGGCGCCGATGTGATTGTCGAGAAGCACAACGCCGAGGCCCAGGACTACCTGAAAGACCGTATCACCGAGATGGAGGCCTCGGCAAAGAAGGTTGCCGAGACGCTGGACCGTATCCGGGGTCAGATGAACGAGATCGCCCGGAGGATCGACCTTGCCTACCAGCAGGCCCAGGCGCAGGCCCAGATGCCTCCCATACCGCCGGTTCCCCCGAAAAAACCCCGGAACGAAGAAGAGGACTGAAAACGGATAATCTGGTATGTTCGAAGGGCTCCGTGACAGGCTGCAGAAGATCACCACCGGTTTTGAGAAGAGTATAGCCACCGCTTCAGCGGAGCCAGCGCCGGCAGCACCGGCAGCGGAAAAGAAAGATCCCACCCTCCTCGGCAAAGTCAGAGTTCTTGTCACCGATCGCGAGTTCGTCATCTCCGAAAAAGACATCGAGGAGCCGCTCTTCGAGCTCGAGATGGTCCTGCTCGAGAACGATGTCGCCCTTCCGGTCGCCGAGGAGATCATCGCCCATATCCGCGCGGATCTCACCGGAACGCGGAGGAAGATCGGGGAACGCATCGATACCATCGTGATATCGGCCCTGAAATCAGCGCTCCTGGACGTCCTCGGTGACGGTTTCGACCTTGTCTCCTATATCACCACCCATGAGCGGCCGGTCAAGATCCTGTTCACCGGGGTGAACGGCACGGGAAAGACCACCACCGTGGCAAAGATCGGTGCCTATCTCAAGAAGCAGGGGTTCTCGGTGGTGATCGGGGCCGGGGACACCTTCCGCGCCGGAGCGATCGAGCAGATCGATGTCCATGCCAGCCGGCTCGGGATCAGGATCATCCAGCACCAGCAGGGGGCCGACCCCTCGGCCGTGCTCTTCGACGCCGTCCAGCATGCCGAAGCCCACCACATCGATGTGGTGCTCGCCGACACTGCGGGAAGGTTCCATAACCGGGTGAACCTGATGAACCAGCTCGAGAAGATCCGGCGGATCATGAAACCCGACCTGATCGTGTACGTCGATGAGGCGGTAGCCGGGAACGACGCCGTGGTCAGGGCCGCCGAGTTTGAAAAGTCGGTAGGTGCCGATGCGGTGGTGCTGACCAAGGCGGACATGGATCCCCGGGGCGGGGCGGCCATCTCCATTGCGCACACCATCGGAAAACCGCTGATGTTCCTCGGCACCGGGCAGGGATACGACGATATCGTCCCCTTCTCACCCGGGAAGATGGTCGATGAGCTCCTCACGGAGGCGGCCTGATGCTCGACCGTCTGGGAACCTCCCTCAAGGACGCCCTCAAGAAGCTCGCCGGAAAGACGGTCGTCGACCGCGCCGCGGTGGAGGAGCTGGTCAAGGATCTCCAGCGGGCACTGATCCAGGCCGACGTGAATGTCAAGCTCGTGATGCAGCTCTCCCAGGCCATCAAGACCCGGGCGCTCGAAGAAGAGCCGCCCAAGGGCATGAGCGTCCGGGAGCACGTGCTCCGCATCGTGTACCAGGAACTGGTGCGGCTGATGGGATCTGCCGGCGAGGTGAAACTCGGGTCCCAGACCATTCTCATGGCCGGGCTCCAGGGGAGCGGGAAGACCACCACCACCGCCAAGCTCGCCCGGTTCTTCCAGCGCAAAGGATTGAAGACGGTGGTCATCTGCGCCGACACGTTCCGTCCCGGTGCCTACGACCAGCTCTCCACGCTCTGCTCGCGCATCAATATTCCCTGCTTCGGAAACCCGCAGGAGAAGGATGCCCGCGTGATCGTACGGGACGGGCTGAAGGCCACCGGTTCTGCCGAGGTCATCATCATCGATACCCAGGGCCGGCACGCCCTGGAAGAGGATCTCATCCAGGAAATCATCGATCTCAACACCCTTTCCAGGGCCAGCCACCGGTGGCTGGTTCTCGACGCCGCTATCGGGCAGAAGGCAAGCGAGCAGGCCCGCCGCTTCCACGAAGCCATCAATATCGACGGGGTGATCATCACCAAGATGGACGGGACGGCAAAGGGGGGCGGTGCGCTTTCCGCGGTCTCTGAGACCGGCTCCGGCATCGTCTTCATCGGGAGCGGCGAGACCATCGAGGATCTCGAGCGGTTCGAACCCGACGGGTTCATCTCCCGTCTCCTCGGGATGGGGGACCTGAAAGCCCTGGTGGAACGGGCCCAGGAATCGGTGGCGGACAGCGAGATCGACATCAATGCCATGATGCGGGGGAAATTCACCCTCCGGGACATGTACAAGCAGCTCGAGGCGGTCAACCGGATGGGCCCCCTCAAGCAGATCATGAGCATGATGCCGCTCGGCAATATCGATATCCCCGGCGATGCCGCTGAGATGACCAGCGCCAAGATGAACCGGTACCGGATCATCATGGACTCAATGACCGGGAAAGAGCTGGACGAGCCGTCCATCCTCAGCAGTTCCCGGATCCACCGTATCGCGCTCGGCTCGGGTTCGAGCCCGGAGGAAGTCCGGGAACTGCTCAAGTACTACAAGAACATGAAGCGGGCGCTCAAAGGGGTGCGGGGCGGTGCCGGGAAGTTCAACATGCAGCGCCTCATGAAGAAATTCGGCGGGATGTAGCCGGATGAAGCGAATCTGCGTGATCGGGCACCATGCGCCAAGCTCAGGCGATTTCTCCCTGAACGACCTTGCCGGAGGAGCCGGGAGGATGGATGTCCTCTGCCGGTGCGTCAGCTCGGCGCTTTTTCTCTCCCATGGAATCCGGCGCGATGTCGAGGTGTACCTTATCCTGCTCGGCCCTCCCCGCCCGCCGGTCACTCTCCGGTTTTCCGGCGAAGAGATCAGGTCTCTCAACCCGGACGAGCGGAGCACCGCCTCGCTGATAAGGAAAGCCCTCTCTCTTCCCCGGGGGGATGTCTTCCGGGAATCGACTCCCGGGCTGGCGGTCCGGAGGGGGGGGCTTGCGGAGCTCCTGGCAGACCACCCGTTTGCCGTCCTCCACGAGAACGGTACCGATCTCCGGAAGGCCGGGTCCCTCCCGGAAAACGTCCTCCTGTCCGATCACCTGAATTTCACCGCGGACGAGGAGGAGATCGTTTCCGGCTGCCCGGCCTTCTCGGTCGGACCGCTCTCCCTGCATGCGAATGCCGCGATCTCGCTGCTGCTCAACGAGCATGACCGGAGGAGTGCCGGATGGACCTGACGGAGCTGACCGGCGCGATCCTTGCCTACGGCGAGATCTGCGACCACTGCCTGGGGAGGATGGTCGGAAAACGTTCCTTCGGCCTGACCAACGACCAGCGGGGAAGGGCGCTCCGGATCTCCTACTACCTTGCCCGGAACGAACCCTACCGGCCGCACGAGGATACCTGCTGGATCTGCCTGGACTTCTTCGACGGAACCGGAGAATGGGCCGACCGGGTGGCGGCGGCCCTCGAGGGTATCGAGTGTGCGACGTTCCTCATCGGGACGCGGATACCGCCCCTCATGGCCGAAAGCGAAGAGATGGTCTGGAGCGATCTCTCCCTTACCCATGCGGAACCGCTCAAGTCCGAGATCAACCGGGAGGTGGGAAAAGCGGTCGCGGAGAGGACCGGGAAAGAAGCGGATCTCCTCCGTCCCGACGTGGTCGTCATCCTTGATCCGGTCTCCGGCACCATTGAGGTGCAGGTCAGTGCCGTATTTTTCTCCGGCAGGTACCGGAAGCTCGAGCGCGGAATTCCCCAGACCCACTGGGACTGCCGGGCCTGCCGGGGGAAAGGCTGCGAGCGGTGCGGGTTTACCGGCAAGCAGTACGCCGACTCGGTCGAGGAGCTGATCGGGAGACCGGTCGTCGAGATGTTCGATGCGGAAGGAGCAGTCCTGCACGGGGCAGGCCGGGAGGATATCGACGCCCGGATGATCGGGACCGGCCGGCCATTCGTGATGGAGGTGGTCGCACCGCGCAGGCGGACCGTCGATCTCCGGAGCGTTGAGCAGGACGTCAATACCCGGGCGGCGGGACGCGTCGAGGTCGCGCTCACGGGATGGTCCCGGCGGGAAGACGTGGAAACCATTAAATCGGACAAAGCGCATAAAAAATACAGGATCCTGGTCGAGATAGACGGCCCGTTATCCTTCTCCGAGCTCGAATCAGCACTGGAAGCCCTGAAAGGGGTCACAATAGAGCAGCGCACCCCGCAAAGGGTCGTTCACCGGAGAGCCGACAAGGTGCGGGAACGGAAGGTTCTCGAGATCGAGGCGGTCGGCAGCGAGGATACCAGGTTCGTCATCGAGGTCACCGGGGAGGCGGGGCTCTACATCAAGGAGCTCATTTCCGGAGATTCCGGCAGGACCCGGCCGAGCCTCGCCGGGGTTCTCGGAAAACCCGCCCGGGTAACCCAGCTCGACGTTCTCCAGGTGCGTGGCAGCGCAGAGGAGTGAAGTATCATGGCACACCACAACGGACCAAGAAAAAAGACACGGTACAAGTTCAAGAAAGAAATGAGACGGCGCGGCATCCTTCCGGTCACCTCCCTCATCCAGAGGTTCGAGCCCGGCCAGAAGGTGCACGTGGTCTGCGAGCCGAGCATCCAGAAGGGCATGCCCCATCCCCGGTTCCATGGCAAGACCGGGACGGTGGTCGGCCAGCGGGGGCGTGCCTGGCTTCTCCAGGTCCGCGATGGCGGTAAAGATAAGATCGTCATTGCCAGACCGCAACATCTAAAAGCACAAAAGTAACAATCTGCTGACAGGTGATGGCATGAAGGTGAAGGCTATACGGAGCGAAGAGAAGGTAACGCTCTCCGAAGTACGGGAAGTCCTGGCCGCTGTCGAAGCCGAACGGCTCGAGGCTGGCAGGGAGATGTCGTACGAGCTTCGCAGGAGCATCGAGCATGCCAATACGCTCGCCAAACTGCCGCCCCAGAATTCCCGGGCCCTGGTCGAGGAACTCCTGAAGCTCGAAAAGATGAAACCGGACATCGCCTTCAGGATAGCCAATGTCGCTCCCCGGAGCAGGGACGAGCTCCGGGCAGTCTATGCCAAGGAAAAATTCTCCCTGACCGGGGAGGAACTTGACGGGATCCTCGAGCTGGTTGCGTCACACCTCTGAGGAGATCGCCATGAAAACCGACAAGAAGGAGGTCAACGCCATAGTGCTCGATGTCCTCCAGAAGGGGCATCCCGATGATCCCCGTCCGGTGTTCAAGCGCGAACCGATCGTCCAGGCCATCGGCACGAGCCAGTTCAAGCTTCTGGAACTGGTGCCGAAATCGATAGAGATCCAGATCCACGAGAAGGTCTACATCGGGGACGGCGAGCGGGACAAGATCGAGCGGGTCAAGCGTCGTATCGGTTACGATGAACTGACCCAGACGGCAAAGGTCGAGCTGCCGTTCGTGATCGACCAGCTCGTCACCGAGAAAGAACCGGAATTCGTCCAGTTCTTCAATAAATCGATATCGATTACCCCGAAACTCCACATGCTCCACCTCCTCCCGGGCATCGGAAAGAAGCTGATGTGGGAGATCCTTTCCGAGCGGGAGAAGAAACCCTTTGAGTCCTTTGCCGACATCAGCCAGAGGATCAAATCGATTCCCCACCCCGAAAAGATGGTGGCAAACCGGATCCTCGAGGAGCTCCAGGATCCGAATACCAAGTATCACGTCTTCACGTCACGATGACAGCCCCGAAGGACCAGCACTTCCTGGTCGACCAGCGGGCCGTCCGAAGGATTGCCGGCCTTATCGAGCTTCCGGGCCGGGTGGTCCTGGAGATCGGTCCGGGAAGGGGTGCCCTGACACGGGCCCTGCTCGACCGGGGAGCCCGCGTCAATGCCGTGGAGATCGACCGCGAGCTCATCGAGGACCTTGAGATCATCTTTTCTGACGAGATTGAAGCGGGGCGGCTCACGCTCACTCACGGGGATGCCGCACGGTGCGAGCTCCCGCCGTTCGATGTCGTGGTCTCCAACCTTCCCTATTCCGCCTCCTCAAAGATCACCTTCCGGCTGATCGATATCGGGTTCGAGGAGGCGGTGCTGATGTACCAGGCCGAGTTCGCCCGCCGCATGATTGCCCCGGCCGGAACGCCGGAATGCGGGCGCCTCTCCATCATGGTCCAGACCTACTGCTGCGTGGAACGCTGCTTCGATCTCCCGCCCCAGTGCTTCTCACCAAAACCCCAGGTACGGTCGACGGTTGTAAGGATCGTTCCCCGGGGGCCGATCTTTCCCATCGCCGACAGGAAGCTCTACGCCGACGTGGTCCGGACCCTGTTCGCCCACCGGAGAAAAACGGTCAGGAACTGTCTCCGGAACTCCCGGGGGCTGCTCCCCCCGGAGGTTGCGGCGCTGATGCTCGAGCGGCTCCCCGAGGAGATCCTCTCATCCCGGCCTGAGGCCCTCTACCTCGAGGATTTTGCCACCATCACCAACGTGGTTTTCGAATGAGAGCCTCCACAAACCCCGTACGGGCGTGCCGGAAGGTCCGATTGCCGGGCTGGATTTTTCCGGGGATAGCGAATCCCGGGAATCGTTCGATCAGAAGGTCCCGGAGCTGTCGCGCCATTCGGGGAGGCCGGACATGACGTCTCCGCGGGTATATCCCGTGGAAGAGGATACCCTTCTCCTCCTGGAAGCGGCCAGGGCCGAGTGCCGGCCGGGCGAGCGGGTGCTGGAAATCGGCTGCGGCAGCGGGTACATATCAGGTGAGATCTCCCGGACGGCGGAGGTTATCGCCACCGACATCAACCCCTACGCCGTCCGTGCGGCCCGGAAACTCGGGATCGACGTGGTCCGGGCCGATCTCTTCTCCGGGATCTGCGGACTTTTCGATCTGGTCATCTTCAACCCCCCGTACCTGCCCACTTCTCCGGACGAGCGGATGGACGACTGGCTCGAGTACGCGCTCGACGGCGGGCCGGACGGGCGTTTTGTCATCGCCCGGTTCATCGACGGGGTCGGGAGCATGCTCGCCCCCGGCGGCAGGTT
>JAAEET010000021.1 GCA_013415565.1 Methanomicrobiales archaeon | reverse complement strand
CTCCTATGCGTTCACCGGGCTGCCGTATGGGGTGACGTTCAACGTGAGCGAGGTCATCCCTGCCGGCTGGACAGCGATTGGACCGACTTATTACGACGACCTGTACATCGATGGCGGTCTTGTATATGAGAACCGGAACTTCACCAACGAACGGTTGAATGGCACCATCAGCGGGTACAAGCTTTACCCGAACGAGACCGGGATTGAGGGCTGGAACATCACCCTGTACAACCAGACTGCCGGGAATGTCCTGTATGACTGGCAGCTCTCCTATGCGTTCACCGGGCTGCCGTATGGGGTGACGTTCAACGTGAGCGAGGTCATCCCTGCCGGCTGGACAGCGATTGGACCGACTTATTACGACGACCTGTACATCGATGGCGGTCTTGTATATGAGAACCGGAACTTCACGAACGAACAGCTCGTCGGATATATCAGCGGGTACAAGATCCAGAACGAAACCGGCCTTGGGCTTCCCGGATGGACGATTGAGGCATACAACCAGTCCGATGACACCTTCGCAGGTTCTGACGTAACCGACGGGACCGGGTTCTACAACATCACCGGACTCCCCTACGGAGTGACTTACAACGTCAGTGAAGTAGTGCAGCCGGGCTGGACACCCGTCAGTCCCGTGTTCGTTAACGACCTGACCATTGATGAACAGACGCCCTATCATGTCAACATCAACTTCACGAACGATCCGCCGGTGGGTACGGGCACCGTTTGCGGCATAAAGTATCGTGACGACTGTATCGAGGAAGGCTGCGGCCTTGCAGGCTGGGAGATAACCCTCTCCTATGCTTCGAACGGCACGGTTTATGCTACCACCACGACCAGGACCTGCATCGATAAGGTATGCGAGGAATGCTGTGGTTATTCATTCATTGATGTCCCCTATGGTACCTACTGGCTGAACGAGACACTGGTGCCGGGATGGACCCAGAAAACCCCGAACATACTTATTACGCTGAACGCATCCAATCCGAAAGTGATCTACAATTTCATCAATACCGAGAACACAACCTGCTGCGCCTGCCCGCCGGTTACCTCATTCTCCTACGAGATAGAATGTCTCGATGTCACCTTCACGGACACGAGCACCGGGCCGGAAGAAACTCGGTGGATCTGGTTCTTTGGTGACGGGACAATCTCAACGGAGCAGAATCCGGTAAAGACCTACGCAAAACCGGGAACCTACACGGTCAGGATGTATGTGAACTGGCAGGACTGCGAAGGAGCAATCGGAGCTCCGGGATACTGGAAGTCCGCATCCCAGAGAATTACCATCCCCTGATCTTCCTTTTTTCCTATGGACCGATACGAATACCCGGGTTTCCTCACCGGTCTTCGAACCTGGACAATGTGAACGGGTAGAATTCATACCGGCGCGGTCCTTGTCCGAACAACTATCTGCTGCCACGCGATTGTACTGGTATGCGGATCGGCTACCCCTGCATCAACCGGAGCATCGGCTGCAGGGGAGATCGGAGCTTCCGTCTTGCCTCGTACTCCCGGGAACGTCTCTATACGACGGTTGCCGAGAACCTGGCCTGCCTGCAGCAGATCCTTGCATGGAACCGTGAAGCAGCTATCCTTTTTTTCAGGATATCGTCGGACCTTGTCCCGTTTGCATCGCACCCGGTCTGTACCCATCCCTGGCAGGATCATTTCGCGGCCGAGTTCGCTGCTCTCGGGAGCTTCATCAGGAAAAACAGGATCAGGATCTCGATGCATCCCGATCAGTTCATCGTGCTCAATGCCCGCGATGAAATGATCGTAAAACGGAGCATTGCCGAGCTGGCCTACCATGCCCGGGTCCTCGATGCCATGGAACTTGATACCACGGCAAAGATCCAGCTCCATGTCGGCGGGGTTTACGGGGACCGGGAGGAGAGTATGGAACGGTTTGTCAGGGTATATGGCGATCTCGATCCGGCGATCTCACGAAGGCTGGTCATCGAGAATGATGACCAGCGGTTCAGCGTGGCCGACTGCCTGGAGCTGCACGAGATGACCGGCATTCCGGTTCTCTTCGATGTCTTCCATCACTCATGGAACAACCGTGGTGAACCGTTCGAAGATGTGCTCCCCGTTGTCGAAAGGACCTGGAATCCGGGTGACGGCCTCCTCATGGTCGATTACAGTTCCCAGCACCCTGAAAAGCGACCGGGTTCGCATGCAGATCATCTCGATTCCGGCGATTTCTCTTCATTTCTGGCGCAGTCGCAACCCTGCGACTTCGATGTGATGCTCGAGATCAAGGATAAGGAGGCAAGCGCCAGTATTGCCGTTCAGCTGGCCCGGAACGATCCCCGGTTTGTCGGCTGATCCGGATTATCCTCCGGTGCCCGGACCCCTGCAGGGCCCCGCCTGTCGCATCCGGGTATTTTCAGAATGGCAATGAAAACCGTGCGATGTGGAGTTTTGGCGCGTCCACGGGAGCAAACCGGATCCGGCCCCGTATCCACCCCCGGTTCTTTCCAGAGTCAGATCCAGGTGCTGTATCCGGTAAAGACCGCTGTAAACCGATTCCCGAATTCTTCACGGAGGATTTCTTTCGCCCGGCTCCCCGTGCAGTGACCGGTGATTACCCGGCCGCATCCGGCTGATTTCAGGGCTTTTCCGATGTACCGTACCAATTGTGGCGGGGTTTCCCGGTCGGTAAGATGGAAACCTCCCGCCACCGCTTTGACCGGCCGGCCCGGATAGCGTTCCTTTGCAGTGTATACCATGTTCAGGATCCCCGAATGGCCGCACCCGGTGATGATGGAGATGCCGTCATCCTCGTCCACAACAAGGAAGAGTTCGTGGAGGAACGGATCGGGGGTGTAGTTCTCCTGTCTCCGGAGCAGAAGGGCTCTGTTTCCAGGCGGTGACGGCTCGGGGTCCAGGATATCGGTGATGAGCATGAAGCCGGGGAAGATCTCGGTATCGGTGCTGATCCAGGTGAGGCGTCCTGCCTCTGCAGCGACAATCCCGGTGTCGAGGCCGATGTACCGGTATCCCCGGATATCCCGGGCATAGGATGCTTCACCGGCACCGGCTTTGAGGTATACGGGTGCGTGAGGAGCACAGGCCAGGAATGACGAAAGCCCGCCGCCATGATCGTAATGACCATGCGAGATAATTCCCGCATCAACCTTCGTGAGATCCAGGCCCAGCGATTCGGCATTCCTGATGAATGTCCCGTCCTGTCCCATATCAAACAGCACGGTCCTGTCACGGCTCTCGATGAGGAATGAGAGCCCGTGCTGGGGAACAAGATCATGAACTCCGCCTGAAATATCCTCGATCAGGGTAGTAAGACGCATGGCCCCTCACCGTTCTGATGCCAGTTCATGGACCAATACGGAGCATAAGGGTTGTGAAGGCGGCAGATCCAAACGCCCTCCCGGGGCCGGGATTGCCGGAACGTGCCAGGGATCCGGATCATTTTCCGCCGTACCGCCGCACATGCTCCCAGGCCCGGTGGAGGCCGGGATCTTTTCCGGGGTCTGCATACACGGAGACATCCGTATGACCGTAGAGTCTCCGGTCTTCTCCGACCGGGCAGACCTTGATGCAGATTCCGCAGGGAGAGATGAACCGGCGATGAAGCTCTGCACTCCACGAAGCACAGGCGTGTTTATTGGTCACTGCAGCAGGATACTCTCCGGGTTCGAGGGCGGATGAAGGGCACATCTCGACACACTGCATACAGCGGGTGCAGAGCGGGTCGTCCAGGACCGGGTCGGACGGGAGATCTGCTGCCGTGAGAACGGTGCCGAACCTGACGCGGGGACCGTATCCGGGGGTGAGGATCATATTATTCACTCCGAAATTCCCCAGACCGGCAAAATAGGCGGCATGACGGTGGGAGAAGAAGGCAACCGGATTTTTAAGGAGGACTTCGATCGATCCGTAGCCGTCCCGGGGAATGAAAACAGACGGGTATCCCCGGGCGGTCAGGAATTCCGCCAGCCGGTAGGTATGCTGGTCGATGAGTGCATTCACCGTGTTGTAGAGTTCCCGGTAGTGAATCGACGGCGAGGTTTCCAGTGCCGGAAGGGATACCGGAAGACCGATCACGATCGCCGATTCTGCCTGGGGGAAGATGGAACGGGGATAGAAGGCCTCCGGCATCCAGGGTCTGAACGGCGGGTTTTCCCAGCGGCGCACGTCTGCCGTGCCGACCAATGGGATTTCAAGATCCCGGCATCGTGACCTGATGGTCTCCTTCAGTGATTCATTCATTGTTTTTCAAGGGATTACCTGGAACCTCCAGGGCAAAAAAGGGATGGCTGCCCGATAACAGGAGAATGATGCAGAATTCACCCGGAAGAACGGCCGGATCCTTCATCCGGGTGAACGGTAACCTGTTCAGGTCGACTTCCTGGCTTTCAGTTTCTCTACCATTTCCTGTGCTATCGTCCTCACAAAACCGTTCCTGTCGTTACAGGCTTCGGAAAGCGGACCGATAGCCCGTTCATCACCCATAGTCCCCAGTGCCACGACGCAGGCAAACCGGACATCATGATCCGGATCATCCAGCATCCTGACCAGGTGTTCATAGGCCCGCTGATCGCCGATTTCACCAAGTGCATCAACGGCAGCGAGACGGATTTTCTTGTCGCTGTCCCAGAGATTGATAATCAGATACTCGACTGCAGAAGGACCGAGTCTTCTCAGATCCGAGATCGTTCTCCATCGCTCCGTGCCGGCCGTATCTGCCGGCTCTTCCAGATTCGCATTCATGGGAATCCCCTCGTCATATTCGGAAGAAAATGCGGCAGTGCACTGCTGCTCCGGTATTGGCCACAAAAAACTGTGTGTGAGATGTGTCCCGGAGTATAAAAATCTATGCCCGTCACTCTCCTTCGCCGAAAAGCATGGGTATTCTGCAGGGGACATCCCGGACCCGGGATATAGTTCACGAACCGCGTTCTGATGGATGTCGCGGTGACATTGTTGGGGGGAGGGGTTTATCTAGAGGAGATGCTACGTGATTGCGGGCAACGGTGACGAGCGTACCAAAACCGTGCGGCAGGCCAGGCATGCTGGTTCGCGTATTCTGGCCGGTCAATTCGACGAACTACTACCTGTGGCCATTCATATTCCTGATTCCCCTGATGATTGGTGACGTTGTCACCACCACCGTCGCTATCCGTCTGGGATATTCCGAGATCAATCCTCTCGTGGCACAGCTCTCCGGCGATCCTTTCCTCCATCTGGGCCTGAAAATCGTCATTCCGGTACTGCTTTTTTCCCTCTGCATTTACCTCTATTCGGTGGAAACCCGGGGATATCCTCCGGGTCCGGATCCGGGAGGTATTCTGGTCCGGTACATGAAAGGTGCCATCTTTGTCATCATTTTCATTGACTGCCTCATCTATGCCGGAGCATTCATCAGCAACTGGCTCATCATTCTGAACCACCCGGATATCGCCGGCATGACGGTTCCTGCAGGCTGAACCGGAAAAAAAGGAGATTCTGATTATTCGACCACGACAAACAGATCGTACAAACTGGTCTTCTCGATGAACGTGAGGTTCACCGGAATGCCCCACATCTGGATCGTGGCAGTATCTTTTACGGGTTCGTATTCGAATGCGATGCGAAGCCCGTCTGTTTCGTACTCCGGGGCCAGGTTCAGCGGCAGGTAGTTGTTCCCGTCGTCTCCAATGATTCCAAAGAAACCTCCCTCGAGGTCGACAAAGGTGACCGTCCCTGCCGGCACCCATGGACGCCGGTATTCACCGTGGATGGCATGGTCACCCCCCTGCATCGCCCTGAATGAGAATGCATGAATCCCCCCGGAACCTGCCATCTGGCCGGGCGGAAGTGCTGGGATAAATTCATCGCCTGTCAGGGAGAGTCCATCGGGGACCGAAAGATTCCAGGAATATCCGGTGGTCGGGTTCTCGGCGAGCCGGATACCAAATTCACTGGTCAGATCCTGGTGCACGGTCTTTCCATTGTCCTCCTCGGTATAGACCGTATACCGGGGCGGGACGCCTGTCGGCCCCGGACTGGCACCGACCCGGAGATGCAGGGTGAATGCTGCCTGGTCCCCGGCAGCTGATTCCCAGGGCCGGGCATAGACACCGGTAACAGTCTGCAATCCGGGCTGGACCGTTCTCAGGATCCACTGGCGGGTTCCGCCGGCACCGACGAGCCTGCCACCCGGGTCATCCGGCTGGTAGCTCTCGTTTTCGATGACGAGCCCGGGTGTAATGGTCATCTGCCAGGAATACCCGGTGGTCGGGTTTTCAGGGAGGCGGATCCGTATTTCGGCATCGAGAGGAACGTCATAGGTTTCACCATTGTTGGTCTGGTCGAACATGTACACCTCACCGGGGACCGGGGGTGGCGGTGTCGGCGTTGGCGGGATCCCGTCCTGCTCTTCCGTGCAGCCGGCAAGGAACACAGCCGCCAGGCAGACGATGATGATCCCAACGAGAGGAACAATTTTATCCTGCATCAGTCTTCATCTCACAGAGCGTCTTACCGATTGTTTATCCAGATTTTACATAAATCTTCTATAGGATGCGAATTTTTTTGAAGTAATCCCACCTTTATTCCGGACAGCATTCATATCACCGGGATCCGTCAGGAGGATATGCCGGTGGGATGTGCCGGTTGTTCTGATAACATTTATAGAGGGTGTTCCCATGTACGTGCATGGAACCCCTGATTTCTGTCACCCCTCCCGGACCCCGGGCACGGGAAATCCTCTCACGGGACAGGGGGGTTGTATCGCAGTCGATGGTGAGGGAATACCCGCTGGTGATTGAGAAAGCCGGCGGGATGAATCTCTGGGATGTTGATGGAAACCGGTATCTCGATTTCACCGCGGGTATCTCGGTTATGAACGTCGGCTGGAACCACCCCCGGGTTGTCGCTGCGATCACCGGGCAGGTGCCGAAGCTCTCGCATGGTGCCTTCCTCGACTTCTGCTCTGAAGTTCCGGTACGGTTCGCCGAAAAACTGGTTCAGTTTCTTCCCCCGTCGTTAAACCGGGTATATTTCTCCAATTCGGGGGCAGAAAGTGTCGAGGCTGCCCTCAAACTCGCCCGGTACGCCACCAAGAGGAAGTACTTCATCTCCTTCTACGGGGGGTTCCATGGAAGAACCTATGGGGCGATGAGCCTGACAGCTGCCAAGGTGATCCAGCGAAAGCATTTCGGACCATTCCTGCCGGTCATTCACGCCCCCTACCCCAATCCATTCCGGCCCCTGGGATTCAGTCCTCCCACCTGCGACCTGGAGGTCATCCAGTACATCGAGGAGGAGATCTTCAAGCTGGAAGTATCCCCCGAAGAGGTCGCAGCAGTTGTGGTGGAACCGATCCAGGGAGAAGGAGGCTATGTTGTTCCCCCGGCCAGGTTTCTCGGCCGGCTGCGGGAGCTCTGCAATGAGCACGGCATCCTCCTCATCGTGGATGAAGTCCAGTCCGGGTGTTACCGGACCGGAAAATTCCTTGCCTCCGTCCATTCGGGAATCATCCCCGATATCACTTGCCTCGCCAAAGCCATCGGCGGGGGTCTTCCGCTGGGAATCACGGTATCCTCAGACGAGATCATGCAGTGGCCGCCGGGATCCCATGCAAGTACCTTTGGCGGCAACAACGCAGCATGTGCGGCAGGGCTTGCCGTCCTGGAACTGATGGAAGAGCCGGGATTTCCGGGTCATGTGGAAGCGATGGGTAACTACCTGCTGTCGAAGCTGGGGTGGCTCCGGGAGCGGCATGAAATTATCGGAGATGTCCGGGGAATCGGGCTGATGGATGCAATCGAGCTTGTCAGGGACCGGAAGAGCAGGGAGCCGGCAGTACGGGAACGGAATGCCGTACTCCGCGCTGCCTTTGAACAGGGCCTAACGCTCCTGCCAGCAGGAGAATCGGTCATCAGGTTCTGCCC
The DNA here is from genome assembly GCA_013415565.1 of Methanomicrobiales archaeon. Lineage (GTDB taxonomy): Archaea > Halobacteriota > Methanomicrobia > Methanomicrobiales > Methanospirillaceae > UBA9949. The sequence continues at coordinate 22,631 of JAAEET010000021.1, read as the reverse complement.
GCCGCTCGTCATTCAGAAACAGGATATCGATACCGGGATCGGAATCCTCGATCAGGTACTGGAGGCACTCTGATAACCTTTCACGGGGTGATGGAATGACAAGCCAGAAAAAAATTACCTACGTCTCGCTCCTCTCCGATGAGAGCATCCACGGCGAGTTTGAAACGGCCCTTGAATCCATCGGCCGTGAGTTCGGGAAAAGCCATCCGATGATGATAGACGGAAAGGAGATCACCGCGGACCGTGAATTTGATGTTTTCTCTCCAATTGACCGATCAATTCACATCGGGCGGTTCCAGCAGGGAACCGGGCAGGATGCCGCGGCGGCTGTCGCTGCAGCCCGGTCAGGGTTTATCTCGTGGAGTGAAACCGGCTGGCAGGAGCGGGCCGGCAGGATCCTCCGGGTCGCGGATGTCCTGGAAGAGGAGATGTTCCTCCTTGCGGCGCTCATCACCTTTGAATCAGGCAAGAACCGGTACGAGGCACTTGCCGAGGTGGGCGAGGCGGTCGATATGCTCCGCTACTATGCTGAAACCTACCGCACCCACCAGGGATACCGGATACCCATGGTGCCCGAACAGCCCGGAGCGATCTGCGAGAGCGTCATGCGCCCTTATGGTGTCTGGGCTGTCATCTCACCCTTCAACTTTCCCCTCGCTCTCGGCGCCGGCATGGCCGGTGCAGCGCTCCTGACCGGAAATACCGTAGTCCTGAAACCCACCAGCACGGCTCCATTCTCGGGACTGAAGCTCTACCATGCCTTCATCACGGCCGGAGTGCCGGCCGGTTCGCTGCAGTTCTTCACCGGTCCCGGCAAGGTTTTCGGTTCGGCAATTGTCAAAAACCGGGATATTGACGGAATCGCCTTCACCGGATCACGCGATGCAGGAATGTGGCTGCAGAGGAACTTTGTGGAAAGTCAGCCCTATCCAAAACCCGTCGTATCTGAAATGGGCAGCAAGAATCCCGCGATTGTGACGGCGAACGCTGATATCGACACGGCGGTTGAAGGCATCGTCAAGGGGGCATTCGGATACAGCGGCCAGAAGTGCAGTGCAACGTCCCGCGTGTATGTGCATCAGAACATCGCGACGGAGTTCACGGAAGCGCTTGTTTCGGCCGTGGACAGGCTGGTCATCGATGATCCCCGGAAAAAGGAGAGCTTTATAAGCCCGGTTATCTCGGAAAAAGCCCTCACCACCTTCCGTGATGCCGTTACCCGGTGCAGGAAAGACGGCGGAACCATTCTTGCCGGCGGAACGGTACTCGAGGAAGGAATATTCTCCCGCGGTCATTACATCAGGCCGACCGTGGTGACCGGTCTCCCTCCGGACCACTCCCTGGTGGCTGACGAACTCTTCGTTCCTTTCCTCATCCTCGACACGTTTGCCACGCTCGGTGAAGCGCTCGAAAAAGCCAATACGACAGAATACGGGCTGACAGCAGGAATTTTCTCACGGGACACGGGGGAGATCAATGAATTCTTCAGGAAGATCCGGTTCGGGGTCTGCTATTCGAACCGGCGGGGGGGTGCCACGACGGGGGCATGGCCGGGCTCACAGCCCTTCGGCGGCTGGAAAGCCAGCGGTTCGACCGGAAGGGGTGTCGGAGGGCCGTACTACCTCCTCTCCTACCTGCATGAGCAGGCGCAGACCCGGCTCTGATACCATTTTCCCCATCATTTCCTCGGCGTTTTCCGGTAGACCATCCCCTGAAAAATTGCGATCGGCGATCGGTCTCCATCGCTCACCCGCACCGTATAGGTGGCAAGTCTTGGGTTGAGGGCGAACTCTTCTGCGTCGGCATAGAGGGTTCCGGAGGATGCCGATTTCATGTAAGAGATGTGGGCATTGATGGCTGCTGCCGGTATGCCGTGCGAATTGGAGGCAACGGCAAAGGCCGTATCGGCGAGCGTGAAGATGGCACCGCCGTGGACCGTCCCGTGACTGTTCAGGTGCGTGTCCCTGATCTCCATCTTCACCCGTGCCCTGCCCGGGGAGGTCTCCAGGAGGATGATCCCTGCATGCCGGGCATAGGCGTCATCGGTAAAAAATCGTTCTGGGTCATCCATATGCTGATGTTCTCACCCGCAAACGATGAACGTATGGGTAGGTCGTCCCAAAGCCTCCGGCAATTATCCCGGGGATATCTCATCCCCGGTTCTGTCGGGAATGAACCGGTTCACCCTGCCGGGAAGAGTGCCCCGGGCAGTCGAGAGGGACCTTGAAAGGCTGACCGCCGGCTACGTTTTTCACTCTTCCTGGAACACCCCTCTTGAAGTATCGTCCGGGATCTGCTCCATGCTTGGAATGAATCTGCACCGGATTCCGGGGACCGGATATCACGCGTTTCAAACAAAAATGCCCCGATAATCCCTGGTGGTGTCGGATTCGTTCGTTTGGCTGCTGCACATCGGGACGAGTCGGTGACCCGTTTGGATCAAAAAATATCTTTAAGATATTTCATATAGAAATTGGATGATTGGCATATGGCTCCCCCCTCAGTACTCAAAACGCTCAGTGTGATCCTGCTCTTCTCCGTCACCACTCTCTCGATCGTCTTTCCGACCGTGCCTCTTCCATCCGGGGGGGGCCACGATCTCTTTCCATTTCCTCATACCGTCGTGCCGGACATCGACTTCTCTGTCTTTCCCAATTGGAACCCTGTTGACAGTAACAGCCGGTACACCCATTACACTCCTCCCCGGGTGGGCATCTCGGAGATTCCGGATTACAAAGAACCTGATATCGGTATTACGTATTGTGACTACCAGAATCCCGAGCTGCACATATCGTTCTTTGATTATACACCCCCGGATATCGGCATCTCGGAGTATCCCGGCTACAACCCGCCCGAAATCGGGATCTCGGCTCTCAGCCGGATTAACAGCCGGGAATATGATGTCCGGGACCTGAGCCGGTTCCTGGTATGATCATTATCCCCTGATCCAGGGTCCTTCTTTTTCATCGGTCGGTCTTATCCCGGGTTTGAAGTCCCGCGGGGACGGATGACAGGTCTGGAATAGAGAAAAGGAGCTGAAAGCCGCTGGAGGGATTCGAACCCCCGGCCTGCTGATTACGAATCAGCCGCTCTACCACTAAGCCACAGCGGCACAGTATCCTATACTATCGGCACGAAAGAATATTAACATTCACCAGACCCCTGACAGCCGGTCAGGAGTATCCCCGGATGGTGGTGACGTTCTCCTCCTGTTTGCCGGTTGGCGCCTCGATCTTTCCGAATTTTGCCTCGTAGTCGGCAAAGGTCCTGGTGAAGACGGCGAGGAGGTTCTTCGCATGCTGCGGGGTGATGCTGACGATGGCTTTCGCACGCGCCTGGCTCACACCGGGGATCTGGTGGAGGAAGACGAAGGTGAACTCGTCGTTCTTGTAAGCGATCTGGATCATGTTGCTATAGACGGGGTCGAGGGACTGTGGTATATTGACGGCAATTTCATGTGACATAGGCAGAACTACATTATGGCTGCCTGAATAAGGCCTTTTTGAAATACCGCCTCGCGGGAACGACACCTTCCCCTGCGAGGTACCCGATGGAGGGGTCGCCATCCCTGGTCCTGGTGGGAATAAAGGATGTCCTGATCCGAATTATCAGCTGGCTTCGTCACCCGGCCTCTGCTGCCGGAAAAACAGCAGCTATACATAGGTTCATGGAACACCCCTTGGTGTGAGCAGCATCCCCGATCTCAGTATCTCCGGCGTCGTGACTACATCGATCTGTCCCGTCAGGTTCCACCTGGAGAAAGGAACAGGGCGGACGGAATCCTGGCGCTATACCGCAGCAAAACAGATCTCGTACCGCCTCGGTGATCCACTTGATGCGGAAGAGATCTGGGCAGAAGTCCGTCTCCTGCAGAAGGATGTCGACTCCTCGGCGTTCACAGACTTTGCCGGATCGGTCCGCCTCTGCGGCAGCACCACGGGATGGAGGAGGTACCGGGAGGCAGATGTCGCCGTACGATCAGAGACCCACAGGATCCACGGAATCGTCGACAAGGTCTTCTTTGATGAACCCTTTTTCGCCGTTACCCGGCCCACTCCCGCTCCTACACGTGGGGTCTATCATGCTGACCGTCTCCGCGTGGCAGGGTATGCCATCTGCCTCGAGGAGATGCTCGGTATTGAAATCGCGGGTGGAATGGTGGAATACATTCATTCCGGGATCGGGCGTGTCTGTACCCTTGAGCCGATCGACAAACGGAGGTTCTTCCGGGCCCTCCAGGAAGCCCGCCGGATAACAAAGGGAGAACTGCCGAAAAAACCGCTTCGCCCGCCCTGCGGTACCTGCCCCCATGGTGATCGGTGCGATCCGACCGGGGGAACACGACTCTCCGATCTGCTCTAGGAACGCCGAAACCCGATGGTTCCCTTCCTTCCGGCCCGGAACCACACCCTCCGGCTGAAGAGAAGGAAACTCGTGTACCTGCCTTCTCTTCCGCCGGATACGGATCCCGGTGCTGACGGACGACACGGGAGGACACGTGCAGCCCTGGTGCGGTCCTTTCATGGTCAGTTCTTCATGAAGGCGGCGATGGACCGAAACCGTCAGAAGCCTGCCTCGTCAAGCAGACTGAGTGAGCGGATAAATTCGCCCCGGGCGTCCCGGGTCGTCCCGACAATAAGCCAGCGCTCGCCGTCATGCTCTTCGCAGACCCCCCGTGCTTCGATACGTTCTCCGGTGATCGCCTGTCCGCTGTAGGTGTGCGAGAAGGAGAGCACCCGCGAGATCTCGTCATGATCGACCTGGTAGACGGCGGGGCTGTCGAAGGAGAGGGATGCATCGGTCACGGTTGCCTCGATCGTCCGGGTTCCGCAGGCGGGTCCTCGCACGATCGGGAAAGGATTGAGAGCCTTGTATGAACGGGTGAAGAGAATATCGAAATACACGGAATCGATCTGTCCCCGGTTCCATTTCCTCTTTTCATGGAGGATGAACTCGTCTGGCGGGATCTCCGGGTTCCTCTTCCGGTAAATGTAGTCCCACATCTCGTCGCTGATCGGCTGGATGCGGCCGCGGTTTACGGCATAGATGAGCAGTTCCCGGGCATGAAAGAAGGCTCTTCCATAGACCACGAAATCGATGTCGGACTGTTCGTTTTCCAGCCCGCAGAGCAGGGACCCCGTGCAGCCGTACGTCCGGATCGGCAGGTCGAAGATGGTCGCGAGCCGCCGGACGAGGGGATTTCGTCGGCTGATGGCGCCAATCTCGTCTTCGGGCTTCAGTATTTTCCGGATATCCGGGTATGGCACCCGCTGGATGATATCGGCGTATTCCGGTTTCTCCCGTTTGATGTAGGCGAAAGCCTCCTCGAATTCCAGTTTCCTGAAGCGGACTCCTTCAGTGTTCTGCCGGCTTCCGGAAGGATCAGGGACGTAGCGGAGGATACATCCCACCCGTTCGCGGTTATCGTAGGCAGAAACGGCATACAGGCGGCCTTCGCTATCCTCGATGAAATCCCTGAGCCTGACGGGTTTTTTGATCAGGTTTCTCATACGTCTGATTCCAGGAAGGCTGCGACCCTGTCGGCCTGCGCCCCTGTCCGGATAATGTTCCGGGAGATGAGATCAACAACGGTGCTCGGCGTCCCCGGCAGCCTTCCGGCATCAATCAGGAAATCGTGCGGCACACGGCATTCTTCCGGGGTGACCGGGTCTTTTGCACCGGTGATATTCGCACTGGTCGCGGTGATCGGGGAGTCGAACCGGGAAATGAGTTCAAGGGCGAGCGGATGGTCGGGGAACCGTATACCGATCATGCCGGTCCCCCCGGTGAGCATTCCCGGTACACTGGATCGGGCGGGGAGAACGACCGTCACCGGGCCGGGAAGGAACCTTTCGATAAAGAGGGAGGCGTACTCGTCAACGCGGGCGACCCCGTGGATCATATCTTCATCACTGACGGCGATGGATATTGGATTGGAGAGCGGACGCTTCTTTGCTTCGTATACTTTTAAGATTGCTTCCTCCGAGAAGGCATCTCCTCCCAGGCCGTAGATGGTATCCGTGGGATAGATGACGATTCCGTCATGGTGGAGGATCGAGACGGCCTTCCCGATCAGCGTCATCTCAAAATTCACGTCCCTTTACCCGACTGATATCGAAAACGGCAGCCTTGCTGACATGCATGACCGCAAAGACCCCGGCCTGGATCGGGTCGGTCACGACGAGATCGGCATGGTCAGGAACGCTGCCGGCCATCTTCAGGGCGATAACCGGGATACCCGCCTCGCGTACGCGATCGACGGCAGAGGAGATCTCTCCTCCCATCAGCGAACCGGCAAGGACAAGAATGGATGCACGGGGAAGACGTGCCACGGCGTCGACAGCCTTCGCGACAGTCTTTTCGCCGACAAGGGGGATGGTGTCGACAGAAATCCGTTCTCCCCTGATATTGTGGCGGTCTGCCTCATTCACGGCGCCCAGGGCAACCTGGGCAACCTGGGCCCCTCCGCCGATAATGATTACCCGGGTTCCATAAATATGACTGAAGGGATCATACGGTTTGACGTCGTGAACGGCAGGAAGGTTCTTCAGTTCGCGGAACATGCCGTCGCGATCCGTTCCATCTTCGAACTCGAGATACAGCTCGGCCATCCCCTGGAACGGTCCTGTATCAAAGCATTCCTGGTGAATCATCAGCACATTGGCATCATGCTGGGCCACCACGGTCGAGATGTCCCGGAGGACACCTTTCCTGTTTTCAACGATGATCCGGACCGCAAAAAGTTCGGGGGCTGGTTCAGTCATGCCAGGGAATGCGATAGCCGGGGATCGAACCCGGGCTAAAGGCTTGGGAAGCCTCTGTCCTGCCGCTAGACTACTATCGCCCGATACGGTGCATAATCAATTGGCACCATTCCAAGATAAATTTCTCTGTCAAATCGGATGGGCTGGAAACCTGCGATTGATATCATTTCCTCGTTTCCCTGCGGATTTCATGGATCTCGTTGATGACTTCCCGGTGAAATGCGAGCAGCATATCGCTGATTATACCGAACATGAAAATTTGGAAACCGACGATGATGAGCAGGACGGTGAGGATGGTGAGCGGGATATGCTCGATGTCTCTCAGCCATTCCACGAGGACCCAGGCACCGGAAATGAATCCTGCGATCATGATGATCACCCCGATTAGACCGAAATAGAAGAGCGGATTGCTCATCTTTGCCAGTTTATAGATGGTTGTGGTGATCTTCAAACCGTCGTGGAACGGATTGAGTTTTGTCGGCGATCCCAGACGCTGATTATACCTGATCGGTACAATGGCGATTTCAAGGTTGCTCCGAACCGCTTCAGCCGATATCTCGGTCTCGATGCCGAACCCTGATTCCTTCAGCCGCATCTGCCTGACCGACTCAAGAGTAAAAGCACGGTATCCCGAGAGGATGTCGTTAAGATACCGGCCGTGTGCCAGTTTGAAGAGGCGGTTGAGGATATGGTTCCCGGTGTAATTGAGCCGGGAGAATGCCTGCCGGTTCTCTTCGGTCAGGCGGTCCCCGATCACATGGGCCGCCCCTGATGAAAGGGGTTCAAGCATCCGGTCGGCATCTTCCGGAGAATAGGTCCCGTCGCCGTCAGTCATCAGGACATAGGGTTCCTGGATCAGTCCGAATGCCTCGATGATGGCGGTGCCTTTGCCCCGCCCCACCTGTTCGACGACCCGGGCGCCGGCCTCCGATGCGATCTTCCGGGTCGCATCAGAGCTGTGGCCGTCGATGACAAGGATATTCCTGAAACCGAGTGAGGCGAACTCCGTGATCAGGCTTCCGATTGTCGGCGCTTCGTTCAGGGTCGGAATGAGGATACAGACCTGATCCTTATCGATGCTCATTGGAATATAATTTTTATATACCCTGTCATAAGTGCTTGCATGCATATCGCGAAAAAAGGGCTCCGTGTCCTTGGAATCGCGGAAAGCTTCTCTTCGGGAGACCAATCCATCCTTGCAGGACTGGTGATGAGAAAGGATCTCCGCATCGACGGAGTCTCCTTTGAGACAACAACCGTCGGAGGCATGGATGCGACCGATGCGGTCGTATCCCTGTACCGGAATTTCAACAGGCAGGATATCAATGTCATCATGATCAGCGGGTGCGTGATATCCTGGTTCAATATCATTGACCCCGCGGTGGTCCGGGAAACGACCGGCAGGCCGGTCATTATCGTCACCTATGAGGAGTCGGAAGGGATCGAAGAGGATATCGCCCGGCATTTTCCGGGCGATGACGAGCGGCTCTGCCGCTACCGGGATCTCGGTGAACGACTGTCCGTCACTCTTTCCACCGGGCATCCCCTGTTCATCCGTCCTTACGGGATAACTGAAGAGGATGCGGCAATGCTCTGCTCGGCCCTGACGTTCGATGGCAGGATACCGGAACCGCTCCGGGTTGCCCGTCTCTGTGCGAGGGCAGTCCTCCGCTACACGAGCAGTGGGGGACAGCATCGATAGGTCCGCGAAGAACCCGCCTCTCCTGGCTGCCGGAGGAATGAAGGTCCTGAAACGGTTCTCATGAACGAAGATTCATCGCAGCGATGAGCTGGAACAGGCAAGGCGAATGTAGCGCTCAATAATAAATTAGTCGATTTACCTGCAATCATTTCCTGTTGGAAGATGACTGCAGGGGAAGAATCGCTGTTCTGGAAGAATCGTGGCGACAGGTACATCATGAAGGAACAGTTCGATCACGCCATCAGCTCCTATGAATACGCACTTCATCTCGATAGCGACAATTTTGCGGCATGGAACAACCTTTGCTGTGCACTCTACAAGGCAGGAAGAAAAGACGAAGCATACCGGACGAAGAAAACCCTCGCGGACCTGAAACAGAAGAAGATGCAGGAACTGAAAGCTTCTCATGCATCGGTCTTTACCTCTGACATTCTGTTGTTCTTCGTATTTTTGGCTGTTGTCTGGTCTATTCTGCTCGGATACTGGCTGTACTACTGGGGAGGGTCGGATCTCGGTATGGGGTTTGCATGGGCGGGAATCATGGCCTTTATCATCGTTGGATGGATATGGGCATTTCTCCTCCTCTGGGATACGGAAAATACAGTCTGCAAATTCTTTGCCCTTCTGATTACGGGTTTTATTGGAGGGGGCATTATCGTACTCAGCAGAAGTGTATACCGGAAGATCATGCCGGCGGGATGATGAGGAATCCCGCCTGACCGCAGGACCATGGAAAGAACCGGAAGTCCGGGGAATATCCTGATCCGGTGTATATCATGCACGTCTGCTGTGGCATGAAACGAGTACGCCTGTTTCCTTCTGAAATATATCCACGCGGATGGTATCTCCCGGATGAAAGGTGTTGTCGGTGAAATCTATGGCGATCTTCTCCTTCGGATACCAGTACAACCCGGAACAACCGAGACCCCCGAGTGTCTGGACCCCGTAATGGTGGGTTGATATGAAGAGATTCCCGTTCAGCGTCTCGATAACTGCAGGTATTTTCGTCCCGTTCCGGAAAAACTCTGCCCGAAGGCCGGCATTGTCGAGACGTTCGGTCCCGTTATGCAGAAGTATTACCCGCGAATCATAGTTCAGGATGCCATGTTCATCGGTATGATATACTCCGCTTATCTCGAGGAATGAGGGCGGGGGAAGGATCGGGTTGGAAAAGTCGGGGAGATGAAACATCAGGATAACAAGTGCTGCAAGGAGTACGACGATCGCTACCATGAGGATGGTGCCGATCTGCGGTGAAACAGCTTCGGAATTGGGCGATCCGGGGGACAATACTCACAGGTGAGACGAAGCCAGGGGATATATCTTGTGAAATCATCCGGCGGAAAAAGAGAATATTCATCAGGGCGATGAACATCTGCACCGGGTGGACCCGGGGGGGACCCTATGACTCCTGTTCACCGGTCCTGACCTTGATGGAACGCTCCACGGGGAGGACAAAGATTCGCCCGTCACCAATTTTTCCGGTCCTTGCCCCATCGCAGATCGCCGCGATGACGCGATCGGTGTCGGCATCCTTCACCACAACTTCGATCTGGACCTTGGGGATGAGATCGACCATGATGGCACCGCCACGATACTGGAGGGAAATGCCCTTCTGGTCCCCCCTCCCCTCGACCGCCATGACCGTCATTCCATAGAAACCCTGATCTTCAAGTGCCCTCTTGACGAATTCAAGACGTTCAGGCCGGAAGATGGCTTTCACCATTTTCATGACCATTCACTCCTATGCACGTTCTCCGTGCTGCGAAATATCCAGCCCGACATACTCTTCCTCCTCCGAAACCCGGAGGCCGATGATCCTGTCGACGAGATACGCAAGTACCAGGGTTACCACGAATGCATAGACCAGTGCTGCAAGGGCGCCGACTGCGTTTGCGATGAACTGATCGAGGTTCCCTTCAATCAGGCCCGAATATCCTCCGATTGCCGCCATCGCGAAGATACCGGTGGCAAATGCACCCCAGAGGCCCCCCATCCCATGGACGGCCCAGGCATCCAGACTTTCATCGAGTCCTTTCTTCAACCGGAAGAGCATGGCGCCGTAACAGATGAGCCCGGCGATTGCACCAATCGCGATGGAAGCACCGACATCAACAAACCCGGCAGCAGGCGTGATGGCGACCAGACCTGCTACGGCACCGCTCACCATGCCAAGCGAACTTGGTTTACCACGGTACCAGCTGGCTGCGAGCCATGCGAGGGCCCCTGCCGCCGCGGAGATGTTGGTGACCATGAATGCGTTTGCGGCAAGACCGTTCGCTGCGAGTGCGCTTCCGGCATTGAAGCCGAACCAGCCGAACCAGAGGAGCGCTGCACCGAGCAGGGTCATCGGAATATTGTGGGGTTCCATGGAGTACTGCCCGAAACCGGACCGTTTCCCGATAACCATTGCCACGGCAAGGGCAGCAAAACCCGAGCTGATGTGGACAACCGTCCCTCCCGCAAAGTCCAGCGAACCGATGGACGCTGCCCATCCGCCACCCCATGCCCAGTGAGCCAGAGGGTCGTACACCAGGGTTGTCCAGAGGAGGGCAAAGAGCATGAATGCCGAGAGTTTCACCCGTTCAGCAAACCCAGAGGTGACGATGGCCATCGCTATCGCCGCAAATACGCCCTGGAATGCAACGAACAGGATTGGAGGATACCCTGCATCACCGGCTTCCAAGCCGATTCCGGAAAGTCCGAGAAAATCCAGATTTCCGATGAATCCTCCGATATCTCCTCCAAATGATAGTGAGTATCCGAAGAGCACCCACTGGATGCTTACCATGGCGAATACGATGAAGGACAGGGCCACCATCGAGATGAAATTCTTCCGCCGTACCAGACCCCCATAGAAAAATCCTACGCCCGGGGTCATCAGCATGACAAGGGCAGTCGCTGTCAGGAGCCATGCCGTTGTGCCTGTATCGAGTGTCATGTTATCACCATGGAATTGAATTCCTGTTTTCCCGCGATGCAAAGATCCTGGACGATCCCATCACGATCGACCTGCATAAGAATGTATCCTCTCTGCCGAGAAATACGGCAGAATGGTCAGTCCCTTGACATATCCCTCCCAGTCCCTCTTCTGCAGCATAGATCCGGGATAGCCTTCCGGTATCAGGATATCACCGGCATGAGGGAGGGATGGTCCTGATAGTATCAGCATATCGCCCACGTCTGGGGCCGGGTCCGGCTGATAGAGTTCCTTGCCGTTCGTCACGCAAATCACCTTATACCTGGCCGGGTCTCATCCCATTCAGGTGGATGGAAGTTGCCTTCCATACTATTTAATCGTGTTTGTTGTTACACGTGCAGACTCATCAGAACACGGTCAAAAACACGGAGAACCAGGGGAAAGGACAGGAGTCCCCTGGTTCGAAAGAGCGTGCACGAACACCTGGGTGTCGCGCGGAGAACTGATTCGGGAGGGACTGATAGGGATTACATATCAGACCTCCACATCGCCGGTCCGGACCCGGCATGATTCCAGGACCGGGAGCATGAAAATCCGCCCGTCTCCCTGTTTTCCCTCACGTGCAGCCGCACTTACGACGTCTATAACCATCGCTGCCTGTTCATCGTTCACCACAACATCGATGGAGACCTTCGGCAGGAGATCGATATTCAGGATCCCCCCGCGAAACTGGAGATGTACCCCCTGCTGCTGGCCGCGACCTTGAACCTGGCCGATGGTCATTCCGTAGACTCCTTGTCCGGCCAGAGCCTTCTGGACAAAAGGGAGCCGTTCTTCTCGGATAATTGCCCGGATAAGCTTCATTTCATTCGTTCCCCGGATTCCGTATCGGGATTGGTTCTCTCCTGATTCCGTCGTAGTACCGGCGGCTTCGGCAATACGCATCCTTTGATGGGAAGCCATTTCAATGAGCCATGTCCCGGAATCACGACAAAGAAACCCCTGTCAGAAACCTTTGCCTCACCGACGTCTCCAGGCTTATCCGCGTAATCAGGCACAGGAAGGAAGCTACTGGCCCATAGTATAAATAACTACCCATTTTCTCCGTGCGAAAAAAAATTAGTAGGTGGCCAGGTAACGGTCGATCTCCCAGGGATGCACGGCCAGTCTGAACAGGTCAGTCTCCAGATTTGCGATATTGGTCAGACCTTCCATCACGTGGGGTCCCATGGTTTTTGTAAGTACTGCATCGTCCTCAAGAGCAGTCTGCGCCTCGATCAGGCTTCCGGGAAGCATCTCGATGCCCATCTTCTGGCGCTGTTCCGGCGTGAGATGGTAGATATTGGTGTTGGTGCTCTCCGGAGGCTCGATCTTGTTCCTGATACCATCGAGCCCTGCGGCAAGCATGGCGGCGAAGGTGAGGTAGGGATTGCACATGGGGTCGGGGCTCCTGAACTCAGCACGGGTACTGTTGCCGCGGGCGGCCGGAACCCTGACCAGTGCCGACCGGTTGGTGGCACTCCAGGAGATATAGCACGGCGCTTCATACCCGGGAACGAGGCGTTTATAGGAGTTGATGGTCGGGTTGGCAATCCTCGTGATCGCCTTGGCATGCCTGAGAAGTCCCCCGATATAATAGATGGCATCGCTGGAGAGCTGCATGGTTCCGTCCGGGTCATAAAACGCATTCCTGCCATTCTTTGCCAGCGACATGTGGGTGTGCATACCGCTCCCGTTGATACCATAAATCGGTTTTGCCATGAATGTCGCATGCAGATTCTTCTGGAGCGCAAGGGTCTTTGTCGCGAACTTGAAGGTAATCACCTTGTCAGCGGTGTCAAGCGCATAGCTGTACTTGAAATCAATCTCGTGCTGGCTTTCTGCCACTTCGTGGTGGGACGCTTCGATCTCAAATCCCATCTGGGTCAGGGCAAAGACGATATCCCGCCGGACATCCTCGGCAAGGTCGGTCGGAGCCAGATCGAAGTAGCCGCCGTAATCCTGGAACTGGGTTGACGGCCTGCCGTCCACCATCTTGAAAAGGAAAAATTCAAGTTCGGGTCCGGTATTAAAGGTGAACCCCATCTTTTCGGCTTCTTTCAGGGTTTTCTTCAGGATATACCGCGGATCTCCTTCAAAGGGTTTATCGCCATATGTGTAGATATCACAGATAAAGCGGGCGACCCGTGCATCGACCGGTCTCCAGGGGAGAATATTGTATGTTGCCGGATCGGGCTTCAGGAGCATATCTGATTCTTCGATTCGTGCGAACCCCTCGATGGACGACCCGTCGAACCATATTCCCTCGGTCAGGGCTTTCTCGGCCTGTTGAACCGGAATGGCAACGTTTTTCGGCTGGCCCTGGATATCGGTGAACTGGAGGCGCAGGAATTTCACCAAATCTGCGTCGATCCGTTCCAGCATATCCCCTACGACATCTCTGGTCATATGGAAAATAGCTTCTACCCAATCATATTTATACTTAATTGAGCATACATAATGAGCACATCAACCAAGCCATGTGCTGACCCTATCTGTGATTGACAATGTGCGGAATTATTGGTGTTATCGATCGCGCCCGTAAGCGGATGGACGGGACCGGCATCCGGTCTGCCCTGGCAGAGATGGATGAGCGGGGAAGTGGAGAAGGAGCAGGATATGCAGTGTACGGCGCATTCCCGGAATTGAAAGATTACTATGCAATCCATGTTTTCTTTGACGATCTCCACGAGACAAAACCCCGTGTCGAGGAGGAGCTGTCGAAATGGGGGGTGATCGAGCATGACGAGGCTGTCCCGACATACGAGCAGCCATCACTCAGGAAGATCCATATCCCCTGGCGTTTCTTCTTCAGGCCTGATCCTCACCTGATGCCACGGAGCATCACCCCCGAAGACGACGTTGTGATGCATGTTGTGATGAAGGTCAATACCACGATTCCGGGGGCGCTGATATTTGCATCGGGAAAAAATGTCGCGGTCTTCAAGGCTTCGGGATGGCCGGAGGAGGTCGCGGACTTCTATCGCATACAGGACTACAAAGGTTACCTCTGGATGGGTCACAACCGCTACCCGACCAACACTCCCGGCTGGTGGGGCGGGGCACATCCGTTCAATCTCCTGAACTGGAGTGTGGTCCATAACGGGGAGATAACCTCATACGGTACCAACCGCCGGTACATCGAGTCCTATGGATACCAGTGCACCATGTACACCGACACCGAGGTTGTCGCGTACCTCTTCGATCTCCTGGTCAGGCGCCATGGACTCCCCCTGGAGACAGCGGTCAGGGCGCTGGCTCCTCCGTTCTGGGACGAGATCGACCGGATGCCGGACCAGGAGCGGGAAATCTTCCGGGCAATCCGTCTCGCCTATGGCTCAGCACTCATGAACGGGCCGTTCGCGATTGTTGTGGCAAATGACCAGAGCATGGTCGGCTTCACCGACCGGATAAAACTCCGTCCCCTGGTGTATGGCGAGAAGGGTGACCGGTTGTATATTTCGAGCGAGGAAGCAGCAATCCGCACCATGGAGCCCGATGTCGGAGAGATTACCATGCCGAAGGCAGGAGAGCCGATCATCGGGAGGTACGTGGCATGACCATCGGAAGCGTTCCGCTCAGGTATAAAATCGGGGTCGATCGCGACCAGTGCATGCTCTGCGGGCGCTGCGTTGAGAACTGTCCCTATGGCGTCTTCAGAATGGAGGGGGAACGAATCCATGTCAATTCACGGGTATGCGTCGCCTGCCATCGCTGCATCGCCATGTGTCCGCGGGATGCCATCAGCCTGGAGGAGCGCCCGGTCGATTACCGGAGCCATCCGATATGGACCCCCCAGGTCCGGGAATCCATCTACAATCAGGCCCGGAGCGGCAAGATCATCCTCTCGGGCATGGGGAATGCCCAGGATTATCCGGTGATTTTCGACCGGCTCGTCCTCGATGCCTGCCAGGTGACGAACCCGAGCATCGACCCTCTCCGGGAGCCGATGGAACTCCGGACGTACATCGGAAAGAAGCCAGGTGTCCTCAGATTCGGCGAGAAGGACGGGACAACGGTGCTGGAAACCCGTCTTGCCCCGAACCTTATGCTCGAGACACCGATCATGATCGGGCATATGAGCTACGGTGCCATCAGCCTCAATGCCCAGCAATCCCTCGCCCGGGCGGTGAAGCATGCCGGTACCTACATGGGTACCGGGGAGGGCGGTCTCCACGAGTCCCTCTACCCTTACCAGGACCGCATAATCGTCCAGGTTGCGTCCGGCCGGTTCGGGGTGGATATCAATTACCTCGAGCGCGGTGCTGCAATCGAGATCAAAATCGGCCAGGGGGCGAAACCCGGTATCGGGGGGCACCTCCCCGGCGAGAAAGTCTGTGCCGATGTCTCCTGCACCAGGATGATCCCCCTCGGCAGTGACGCGATCAGCCCCGCTCCCCACCACGATATCTACAGTATCGAGGACCTCAAGCAGCTCGTCCGGAGCCTGAAGGAGGCGACCGAATGGAAAAAACCGGTGTTCGTGAAGATTGCCGCTGTCCATAACTCGGCTGCAATTGCCGCCGGCATCGCGAGGTCGGGAGCAGATGCCGTCGTCGTCGACGGTTTCAGGGGAGGGACCGGTGCAGCCCCCCGGGTATTCCGGGATCATGTCGGCATACCCGTCGAGGCGGCAATCGCCAGCGTTGATGCAAAGCTGCGGACCCAGGGGATCCGGAACGAGGTCTCGATCATCGCCAGCGGAGGTATCCGGGAGAGTGCTGATGTGGCAAAGATCATCGCCCTCGGAGCAGATGCCGTCTACATCGGGACTGCGGCCCTGGTGGCTATGGGGTGCAGGGTGTGCGGGACCTGTTACCGCGGACTCTGCCCGTGGGGCATCGCCACCCAGCGTCCGGATCTTGTCGCCCGGCTGGATCCCGATGTGGCATCGGTCAATGTCGGGAACCTGATCCATGCCTGGACCCTCGAGCTCTCCGAGCTCATGGGTGCGGCCGGGATCAACAGTATCGAGAGCCTTCGGGGCAACCGTGACCGCCTTCGGGGCTATCTCCTGGACGAGGGGATCATGAAAGTCCTCGATATCAAACCGGTAGGGGCCTGAACATGGTGGTCCGGATAGATGCCAGGGGGATGCACTACACGCCCCTGAACCGGGCGATACGGGAGGCCGTCGCTTCGGGTGCGACCGAGATCGTACTCGATAATGTCATGGGACAGAGATTCATCGCCGATGGACTCAGGGGAGACGTGACGATCACCATCCACGGTGTGCCGGGCGGGGATCTCGGAATGTTCATGAGCGGTCCGACCTGCATCGTCCATGGAAACTGTGAGCATGCACCGGGGAATACCATGGATGCCGGGCAGATCATTATTCATGGAAGCGCCGGCGATGCGGTCGCCCATTCCATGCGGGGCGGCAAAATCTTCGTACGGGACAATATCGGCTACCGGGGGGGTATTCACATGAAACAGTACCTGGAGAAACGCCCGATCCTTGTGATCGGGGGTTCGGCACGGGCATTCCTGGGTGAGTACATGGCGGGCGGCCTCATCCTCGTTCTCGGGAAGGAGGATGATCGCCCCCGCATCGACCGCGGTATCGGGTCCGGTATCCATGGAGGAATGATTGTAATCCGGGGCGGTATTGATGAAGAGAATCTCGGTGTCGGCGCGATGATGAGCGAACTGTCCCCCGGAGAAATGTCCGGAATTGAACCATTTGTCAGGGAATTTTCCGGAAATTTCGGCCTTGATCCTGACACCTTCCTCAATGACCGGTATTTCAGGGTGTCCCCGGCAAGCGCACGTCCGTTCGCCAGCAAGTATACCTGGGAGGTGTGAACAGAATGGAGGAGAGAAGCTACCGGGATCTCAAAGCAGAAGTCTGGGATACCGGTATCTGTGCGGGGTGCGGCGCCTGCGTTGCCGTATGCCCGGCAGATGCCATCTGTTTCGGAGAGTCCGGCACCGCCGACCGGCCGCTCAATATCGGGTACTGCAAACAGGCCGTTGACGAGGTTACCTGTGGTGCCTGTTATGATGCCTGCCCGAGAATCGGGCCGCAGGAGCCCGGTTCGATCGGGGCCTGCGAGCAGGTCGTATCGGCACGGGCGGGATTCGATATCCCCCATCGGCAGAGCGGCGGTGCAGTGACGGCAATTCTTGTGAACGCCCTCGAAGAAGGACTCATCGATGCCGTGGTCACGGTCAGCGAGGACCGCTGGACACTCAGGCCGTCATCGGTGGTCATTACCTCCAGCGAGGAACTGATCCACCAGGCCGGGAGCAGGTATAACTGGTGGGTCCCGCTCGTTGCAGCCCTGAAGACTGCAGTCATCGAGAGGAAGTTCCGGCGGATCGCGGTGATCGGGGTTCCCTGCGTCGTCCAGGCCCTCCACAGGATCAGGACGAGCGACAACGACCTCCTGATGCCGTTCGGTCGTTCCATCCGTCTCGTTATCGGCCTGTTCTGCACCGAATCCTTTGACTACTCCGCTCTTGTGGAGGGCAAGCTCAGGAAAGAGTATGATATTGAGACCTGGAAGATAGAACGTCTCGATGTCCGGGGGAAACTGACGGTAACTATGAGAGATGGAACCTCCGTCACTATTCCGATGAACGAGCTCGAGTCGACGGTCAGGCCCGGCTGCCGTTACTGTCTCGATCTGACCGGGGTGTATTCGGATATCTCCGCAGGTGCGGTCGGAAGCCCGGCAGAATTCACCACGCTCATCGTGCGGAACGAGGCAGGGAAGATGTTCGTCGGGAGCGCAGAAAAGAATAATCGCCTCGTCATCGGGCCGGAACCGGATATTGGAGCCATTGAACGCCTCATTTCGCTCAAAGTACAAAAGAACAGCCCGAAAAATAAAACCTGAAAAATTTCTTTTTTTCTAAATTCGAGCCTGATTTACGCTTAAAATTTAAAGCCCGTATATTTTTTATTAAAATTGCTATATTAGAACTACCCAATATTATACAAAAAGAGAAACAAGATTGTACAACAGCTTTCGTACCCGTACTCCGATTTCTCACGCTATTTATCGGGTTTCCAGCATAAACTATATATATAATTATTTCATACGCTGAAATAATCCCTTTTCGGACGAGGGGCGATGCACACCCTGTGATCGTAAAACGGGGTTTGCAGAAAGAACAAAGTCCGGGTTCTCACCATCCAGTGTGGGGATCACAAAACAGACTGCAGATTACTGTGATGAGGCAGGGTGGCGGCCTCTACAACTGTCAGCATCCGTGCACAATGCTGGCAAACCTGGTGGCTGAGACCGGCACCCTCCTGCATCACGCAACGGAGGATATCCTATGTCGAAATGGCCATTGAATGGTATGAATCCACGCATAGTGGTGGCATTCTTTCTTCTGATAAGTATCGGATTGTGCGGAGCGGCAGCTGCGGCACCGCACATTACGAATGTACAGCTGAACATAACACCCAAGGACATATGTGAACAGAATACGGTAAACGTCACATTCCACCTGGTCACAGCAATGCAGGCCCAGAACGGGTTTTATGTGTGGCTTGACCCGAATCTCTGTCTCCGGACAGAGGATCCCGGGGCTCTTGCGGACTGTATCTGGATCACATACAACGGCGGGGGAGGTTTCCACCCCTCTGATGTGGAAATCTATCGGCCGACCGATTACCCTGACTTTGTGAAGAACTGCAGCCCCTATGGTGCCGGGTGCCTGGTCAAGATGTGGCTCCCTGAATTGATACCCCATAACAAGAATGTGACAATCAGTTTCGGACCATGCGTTGATCCCACCTGTCCGTGCTTCTGCAGTGGGTACCGGGTATGGGTCAGCAACGACTTTGATCCCTGTGCCTGGGAAGTTAGCAACACCGTCCACATGGATGTCCGGGTGGAGGGAGTCCCGGGGCCGGGTGGAAGTATCCAGCTCCTTCCTTCGGGGCCGGTGCATACCACCAACTTTACGGACTATTTCCAGTGCATGGCGGAAGCATCATACAAGATCAGAGCCGATCCCTGCAAGATTATATCGAACATCACCATCACTCCGATATGTCCCCAGGTGGAATGTATCAATTGTACTCCCCCCGGCTACATCTGCCTGTGCGACCTCGATCCGGTGTGTGTTGATGACTTCATCGATCTCTCCGATCAGGAACTGACCGAGTATATCTATAATTTCACCGATCTCAGGTGCTGCTACCAGATTTGGGCGCAGTTCGAGAACAAGACCTGTGACGTGACCGCCCAGCCGGGTCCGAACGGTGGGATTCTGTCTCCTGACGGGGTATGGGCGTATTATCCCGGAACTCACTCGCGTGTGTTCTACTGCGGTGAAATCCAACCTTACCTGATCAAGCCGAATATTTCGTACAGTATTGAAAATATTACCATCAACGGTGAAGAGATATTTGATTACACGCTTCTGCCGAATGGATCGGCAATCTACAACTTCACCAGCGACTGCAACGACACCATCATCGGAGCCAACTTCACCATGTCTCCGGTGGATGCCTTCCTGAGGTACCAGCTCCCGAAGGATCAGTGCGGAGCCAAGGTCGAAGTGCAGGTCATGGGTATGAACGAGATCATCCCCATGGTCGAATTCGCTGATGATCTTTACCTTGGTGGGAATTCCTCGTCCTTCGATGTGAATGGCACCTCGGGAACTCACTTTGGCACCTACTCGGCTGGTGCATATGTGGATGATGACACCGGTTCCGGTCAGGGCCTGGTCATAGAAGTCCTGTCAGCACCGACAACCAACCCCGAGACGTACAGAGTGACGTATGAAGATACAGCGTCGGACACCCACTACGCAACGGTTACGATCCTCATCGATGGAACTGCCATCTGGGCCCCCGCTGTCCCGGTTGATGTGACGGATGTCACCAATGTCGAAGCGCTGATGCCTGCCTGGCAACTCGTAACCCAGGACTTCCTCGACGCCAATCCTGACTGGGAGGGCCTCGTGGGGATGGTCATCTACGTGGCCGACGGCACCTACAACGAGGTCTTTGAAGTCGACACACCCGGTCTCCACCTGAAGAATTTCCCCGACCAGTATCCCGTTATCGATGCCGATGGTGCAACGGTCGGAAGTGGTGATCATGAAGCGGCAGTCTGGTTGTCGGCCGGATGTACGGGCATCGAAGGATTCACCATCACCGATTCCGGAGCGAATGGAATTTCAGTGTACCTCAACAGTTCAAAGTGCAAGGCTGCAGAAATCCTTGACGTTCCGGAAAACACAACCTGTGCGTATGGCCGGGTAAATATTGTCAACAACAATATTTACGGCAATGAAGGGAACGGTATCCGGGTAATCAGTGCCGTTGTCCTGATTCTGGACAACATCATCCACGGCAATGTCGATGACGGGATTGATGGCTGCTTCTACTGCGGCGTCGAGTGCGTCGATCCGGAAGCCATCACCCACAGTCCTGCCTGCAGCGAGATCATCTACAACGAGATTTACGAAAACGGTCCGAGCGGCAATGGTGAATGGGAAGTCGGAGAGCCTCCGAGATTCACCAGTGATCCGACCGCCTGCGGTGAATATCCCGGGTGGACCGATTCGGGAATCCAGGTCCGCTGTGTCGGTTTCGGTCCCCGGCAGGATCCAAGCGATGAAATGCTCTATATCGTCCATAACAACATCCACGACAACTACCATGCCGGGATCTACCTCTGGGAGGATGCGACCATCGGTGGAAACCTTACCATCCAGGCCAACAAGCTGATCGACAACGGCATCTTCGGGCTCTCGACCCGGGCAGCCATCCCCGACCGTGTTGATTTCCGGTACAACGACATCATCGGCAACACCTACTGGGGCGTCAAGAACTGGGACGACGATAATTTCACCGCCAAGGAGAACTACTGGGGCATGCCAGGAGGACCGAGCGAAGGTCCGGCACCCATCGTGCAGTGTATCGAATGCCGCTGCCACGAGGAGGACCAGCGGAGCGATGCACTCGGCAACGGTGATGCCGTGAGCCACCGTGTCCACTACAACCCGTGGCTGTACACCTCATCTGCAGACATATTCCACGAGGCAAGCCCGATCTACATGATCAGGGCATTCGGGTCAGACAGTCTTGAGCTGCAGAAAGGATGGAACACCCTGTCCGTACCCTGCTCGCTGTTGTCGTCCTACAACTCGATCCCTGAAATTGCCTATGTTGATATCGACGGTTTCTACAACGAGGGACTTGGGAATTTCCTGTATGTCATCGAAACGTCGCCCGGTGTCTACGACTCGAACTTCGATCTGGTACTCGCATGGAACACAACGACAGGATACTGGGATAACATCGGTGCGGATCAAACAGCACTGACAAATCTTAAACCCGGACTCGGGTACTACATCCGGATGAAAGAACCGTCGAGATTCCCGGTCCTGTACAGCGATGTCATCGGCCTGCCAGCAGTACCTCTCGATGACGGGTGGAACCTGATCGGCGCCCCGTGGGGCATCGACCGCGAGAAGGACTGCTGTGCTGACGACCAGGGACGCTGGGGCGTAGCCAGTCCGGATGCAGGCGATCCTGAAGCATTCAAGCCGGTATGGGAGGCTCTGGAATCGATCAAGGAAGGAAACGGCGGAACCAAGGGCGTCGCCATCGTGGTGAGCCCGTCGGTGCCGGGCCAGATCTCAATCTGGAGTGCCTCGGTCACCAGCGGATTCTGGGACCCCATCTACAACAACAAGGAGATGGCGACCGGTGAAGGTTACTGGGTCTTCATGGTGAACCCGGCCACCTATGGCGGATTCGAGATCACACCGTTCTACTACACGTAGAATTATCGGAGGAAAAGAGACATGCAACGAACTGCAAGGCGGGGGACGGGGAGAGAATCTCCCCTGTTCCCACTGCAGGAAGGAAGGCCTGGATCCATATCACGGGGGCACCAAATCCCGCGTCGGATAATCATCGTTTCAGCGGTGGTAATCCTCCTGGCATGCATGGTCTCTTCGGTCACAGCTGATGGATCACCGTTTTTCCCCCACAATTTTTACGGGAATGTCACCATCAACGGTATTCCGGCCCCGAATGGTACGGTGGTCGTGGCCGAAGTACAGGGTGGTGGAGGAAGTATCACAACGACCGTTCCCGGGAAATATGGGAGCACATGCGCGGTTTGCACGCGTCTCCTGATTATGGGAGAGGTCGAAAATGGTGCGGAGATCACCTTCTTGGTGAACGGTGTTCAGGCAGAATGTTACCCTGTTCCGGGCGGTC
>JAAEET010000058.1 GCA_013415565.1 Methanomicrobiales archaeon | reverse complement strand
ACGTTGTGAAGAGCATGGACAGCGACGATATCAAGCTGATCGAGGACAAACTCTCGCTGATCGAATCCAACCTCCGGGCTGTCCGGGAGTACCTGGATGAGCGGATTGAAGAAGTCGAAGAGCTCGAAGACGAAATCATGGCCATCGTCCGAAAGAACGAATCGGGATAATCACTTTTTTGATACGGATATCCCCTCCCTGCCATGACCGGGAGAGAGTATTGAATACTCCCCGCGTCCATTCTTTATACGCTACCCCCGTAGTGTAGCGGTCAATCATGCAGGACTTTGGATCCGGCGACGGCGGTTCGAATCCGCCCGGGGGTATCCCGGTACCGATGACCTTTAATAGGATTTTTCATTTTTTGGGAAGGTAAAAAAGGAAGGTTTCCCGCCCCACGTCCAGGGAATCCCCCTCAATTCAGGCTTCCTGTCATCCACTCTGCCCGGTCCGGATGAGCCGCCCGATGAAGACCCGTGCCCAGACGTACCCGACTGTTCCACCGAGAATGTTTCCGGCGACGATACCGAAATAGACGCCGGCCTCTCCAAGCCCGAATACGATCGCCAGCAGGTAGGAGAAGACGGCGATGAAGACCAGGTTCCGGAGGCTGGAGATCACGAGCGAGGTGAGCCCGTGCCCCGTCCCCTGGAATACCGATGAGGAGAACATCCCCAGCGGGGCAAAGGGGTAGAAGAGGCACATGGTCTGGAAGAAGAGGATGAACGCCGGCACAAGGTGCGCACTTTCAGGAGAGTACGTAAACAGGGTGGTGATCCAGGGAGCGAGCAGGTAGGTGAGGAGACTGGTGACCAGCGCAATGATCACCCCGATGGTGATAGCGTACTGGTGAGCGACCCGGATCTTTTGATATTCCCGTGCTCCATAGGCAGCCCCGGCCACCGAGACCACGGACGTTGCAATCCCGATGAGCGGGACGACCGCAAACATGACAATCCGCCATCCGGATGTGAAAACTGCCACGGCATCTGTCCCGGCCACGAGTACCAGGATGGCATTGTTGATGATCACCACCACCGACATCAGCAGCATTTCGAGGCTTGCCGGAAGTCCGACCCCGAGGATGGCACGGAACGTCCGCGGATCCGGCGCAAAGGTCCGGAGGGAGAGGGTCACGTAGGTGTCTTTCCTGACAAAGAACCAGTACCCGATCACCACCACGACCGCAGCGATGGAGATGACCGTTGCCCATGCTGCCCCGGCAACACCGAGCCCGGCCCCGTAGATCAGGATCGGGTCGAGGATGATATTGAGGATCGAGGAAAGCGCCATCGCATACATGGTCCTCCTGGTATCACCTTCCGCCCGGAGGATGGCATAGGCCATCTGCACCGCGAGGAAGAAGATGGAGCCGAGGAAGACAATGCTACCGTACTCGACGGCGAGATCGGTGACCGGTCCTGCGCCCATCCACTCCACAATGGGGCGGAGGAAAAGCACCAGGACGATCAGCAGCACCGCCGAAACCGCGACGGAAAGAACAATTGCATGCGTTGCGGCGTTGTCGGCCCCCCGTTTGTCCCGCGATCCGATCCGCCGGGCGACGACCGAGGTGGCGCCGGCACCAAGGCCGGCGGAGAGGCCCATCAGGATCATGAAGAGCGGGGCGATGAACCCTACCCCGGCCAGAGCATCCGCCCCGAGCCCGGCCACCCAGACAGCATCGGCCAGGTTGTAGATCGCCATCAGGAGCATGGCGATGATCATGGGGCCGGAGAGCTTCCGGATAGCGGTCTTCGGGTCTCCCCTGAGGATGCTGACCCCGCGGGTCACCCCCTCTTCAAAGGCAGCCTCAGACCCCCCGGCTCCGATCTCACGGACTGTCATGCTCACGTCCTGTTCCCGCGATGAAGATGCTGTGGTCTGCAAGGGTGCGGAGCAGCTGGATCACGTCATCCCGCTCGCGCTCCGGAACGATAGCGAGGAGTTCCTCCTCCCAGGCGGCATCGATCACGCGGAGGTCGTCCCGTACCTCCTTTCCCTTCCCGGTCAGGAAGAGCCCGTACGCGCGGCGGTTGCCGGGATCGATCTGCCGGCAGATGAAGCCGCCGTCCTCGAGGCGTTTCACGCCCCGGGCGATGGTGGCCTTGTCGAGGCGGAAGTGCCGTGCGAGCGCCTCCTGCGGGATACCCTCCTTCCTGGAGAGAAACAGGAGGATGGGAAGCTGCCCGGCGGAGAGGCCGAGCGGCTTCAAGCGGGTGTTCAGGGCGATGATGTGATTGCGGTGGATGACGGAGATGAGGGCTCCGAGCGGCATATCCGGGTGCATGGAAGATCCGGATCAGGGTGGATCCGATTCCCTGATGAATGTTGTTCATGCAACAGTTGCTGCATCAACAATACGGAAATCGCACCCGTTTCAGTGGCCTTCAGCGCACACTCCACGAAGGAGCGACCCTTCGATGCGCTGGTTTGAAACGGGATGAGGGAGAATCACCTGACATGGAGAAACTGACCTGCACATGCTGCGGGGATAATACTCTTCTCCGGGGTGTACGGGTGATCCCTCGCGGCCCGGTATGGTGGTCTGCCCCGGGTGGATCCTCCCCCGTTCGGTGCTGTCATGCCGGCACCCGGGCACCCCCGAGGGGAATGAGGGCCGGATGAGAACCAGGACATTTTCGGCTTTCCGGACGGCGGGTGGCTGAGCGTGAGCAAATTCCGGCTGGTCGACGCGGAGACCGGGATGGTCATCCGGCATTATGTCCGCACCCTGCGGCAGGCAGACCGGGAGCGGGAGTGGTACGAACGCCATACCGGGAGATCGGTCCGCATCATCAAGCTCTTTGAAAGCGACGATGGTGGAGAGGAATCCGGATGAGATCATCCGGATCACCCCGCCGTTCCCTGTGAGAATCTCCGCTATCCTTCAAGTTTTTTCAGCGATGCCCGGATGAAGGCGGGAATATCCTTCGGATTCCGGGAGAACAGGAGGTTTCCGTCCTCGACCACCCCGGCGTCCACGAACTCGGCACCGGCATTTTTGATATCCTGGATGATCGAGACGTAGCCGGTAATCCTGCGTCCCTGCAGCACCCGGGCGGTGATCAGGAGCTGGGCGGCATGGCAGATACCGAGAACCGGCTTTCCGGATTCCACAAATGAACGGACAAATTCCACGGCGGCAGGGTCCACCCGGAGCCGGTCCGGGGAATAGCCGCCGGGAATGAAGAGAGCCCCGAAGTCTCCGGGGGCGACATCATGTACCCCCTCATCGATCAGAACCTTCGAACGGAGTGTTTTCCCTGTAACGGTTGCACCTTTTTTCAGGCCGACTGTAACAACCGTATGCCCCGCATTCCTGAATGCACGGGCAGGCTCGGCATACTCGACATCCTCGAACAGGTCGTCGATCAGGGCTGCAATGCGCGTCATAGGAAGAAAATACCGCCTCCTCACGCATACATGTTCCCCTTCCACGGAATGCAGGCTGTCAACCGTTTTCCCGCTGCCGTTTCAGAAGGCGAGCGAAAACGCGAGCGCAGCAAAGATCATCAGCGAGGCGGCAAAGAATATGAAATTCCCGATCCGGGCTCCCGCTCCTTTCCGCGCTGCAGGATCCGCTGCTGCATTCCGGACGTGGAGCACGAGGCCGCAGAGGATGTAGATGCCGTAGGAGAGCAGCATCATCCCGCAGGCCAGAGGTCCCCAGTCAAGGAGGGATGCGGCAAGCGCCGGCACGGCGATCGCCAGGTTTCCGAATCCGACCTCGATCTGGAACTCCGGCCGATCCTGGAACCACCGCATCCGGGCCTGGTCGGACCGGTACCAGACCGAATGGCGGAAAAAAAACAAGGATTCCTACGATCCCTACCAGGAACAATGCCGCAACCCGGACAGAGAGCAGGTGGTCGGAGAAGTACAGCAGGATAGCAAGGAACACTCCCGCGATGGTGGCGATAATGGTGAGCATGAAGAGGAGCGATGCAGCGCGGGGAGATGGTCCGGTTTCCATGGCTCAGTGATAGGGAAGGTGATAGCATAACGGTGCTGGAATCGATCGCTCCCGCAGGAGCGCCGACCCCACGGCCGAATCGAAAGCCAATCCAGGAAATTCCGGAACACTCCTCAGATCAGCCGCTCCTTCTCCCGATCTTCTTCAGCAGACGGTCGAAGTTCCGCCGGAGTCCGGCATCGGCCGGGCTGATATCAAGCGCCCGCTCGTAGGCCACGAGCGCCTCCCGGTCCCTGCCGAGTTCGGCGAGGGAGCATCCCTTGTTGTCCAGCGCGAGGATATTATCGGGGTCATGAATCAGGGCCCGGTCAAAGGCGATCAGTGCCTCTTCGTGCCGGCCGAGTTTCGCCAGCGAGATTCCCATGTTGATCATGGCCGCCACCCGTTCGGGATCATTTTTCAGGGCCTGCTCAAACATGGGGATTGCCTCATCGTCCCTCCCGAGTTCGGAGAGCACATTGCCCCGGTTGTTCAGGGCCATGATATTGCCGGGATCGGCATCCAGGGCGGCATCAAGCACCGCCAGCGCTTCCTCAAGCCGGTTCAGCCCGGTCAGGGCATAGGCCTTATTCACCAGGAGAGCTGCATTCCCGGGCTCTATCGCCACTGCCATCTCGTATAGAGCCAGCGCCTCTTCATCCATCCCCATGTCGCTGAAGACATTCCCCTTATTGCAGAGGGCCATCACGTTCCGCGGTTCGAGATCGAGGGCACGGTCGTAGGCGGCGATGGCCTCTTCGAATCTGCCGTGTTTCCGGAGGATTGCCGCCGTATTGTTCAGGGCAGCGTCGGCGAGGATCGGATTTTCCGCCCCGAGCTCGAGCACCTCTTCGAAGCACTCCAGTGCCTCCTCGTCATGTCCCGTGAGGGTGAGTATGGTCCCCATCCGGTTGACGGCGTGGAGATATCCGGGATCGACTGCCCGTACCTTCCGGTACGCTTCGAGCGCCTCCTCGTACCGGTACGCTTCAAAGAGGGAGTCACCTTTCTCGAGCCATTCAGCTTCCGGGCTCTT
Organism: Methanomicrobiales archaeon; assembly: GCA_013415565.1. Lineage (GTDB taxonomy): Archaea > Halobacteriota > Methanomicrobia > Methanomicrobiales > Methanospirillaceae > UBA9949. The sequence goes on along the minus strand of JAAEET010000058.1, from coordinate 2,695 downwards.
TTTTCCGGCTGTCATCGTACACACCTGAATAGCACCATGGTTCCGGGCGTATATAAAAAGGTGCACCGGATATGTCAGGCAATCTTCCGGACGACCCTGGCCAGCCGCTCCAGTCCCTCGCGGATGGCATCCTCTCCGGCACTGGAGAAGTTGAGCCGGATGGTGTCCTCCCCGCCGCCATCGACATAGAAGGGGGTGCCGGGCAGCACCGCCACGCCCTCTGAGATCCCTTTCCGGAACACCGCCATGGATGAGATCCCGGCCGGAAGGGTACACATCAGGAACATGCCCCCTTCGGGAGATGTGTGGGTCACCCCTCCCGGCATCAGGTCATCGAGGAGATCGCACATCAGGCGGCAATGGCCGCCATAGACCCGGGATACCTTCCGGACGTGGGAATCGAGGTCATGGGTGGAGAGGTAGCGATGGAGGATCACCTGGGAGAGAAAGTTTGAGTGCAGGTCTGCTGCCTGCTTGGCAGCATTGAACTGTGCAAGGATCGGGCCCGGCGCATAGATCCATCCGATCCGCATACCGGGTGCAACGATCTTTGAGAAGGACCCGCTGATCACCGCCTGGTCGGGGAGGAAGCGGCGCACCGGGATCCGGGGTTTTCCGTCAAAAAAGAGCTCGCCGAACGCATCATCCTCGTACAGGATGGTCCCGGTGCCGTCAAGTATCTCGGCAAGCGCTTTCCGGCATTCCCGGGAGTAGGTCTGGCCGGAGGGGTTCTGGGAGTTCGGAATACCGTAGAAGAACCGAAGCGGATGCTCCCGCACCAGGGCTTCGAGCGAGGTGAGATCGGGCCCGGATCCGGTCAGGGGAACGGCATGGATGACCGGCTCGTAGAGGGAGAAGGCCTCGATGGCGCCGAGGTAGCCGGGCCGTTCCATCCCGATGTGGTCGCCGGGATCGGCCAGGATCTTTGCCATCAGGTCCAGGCACTGCTGGGAACCGTTCACGATCTGGATCTCATCTGCCGTTGCCGGGAGGTCCAGACGCTGCCGGTACCGGTTCGCGATAAATTCCCGGAGGGGGCGGTAGCCGTCGGTGGTCGAGTACTGGAGTGCGGACCGCCCCTCATCGGAAAGCACGTCGCGGGCAGCCCCGGCCAGTCCGTCGACATCGATATGTTCGCTTCCCGGCAGCCCGCCGGCAAACGAGATGACCCCCGGCTGGCTGGAGACACGGAAGAGTTCTCCGAGAAACGATGGAGGGATGCAGGACATCCTTCGTGCGAAACGGTACTCCATAAGCGTAGGAGTACTATGCGGCCGGAAACGAAAAAAGGGCAGGATACAGGCAGGTTCCGGGCGGAACCTGCGCGGCGGGAGCCTGGTAGGGGACCTGATACGGGACTTCCGGGAAAAGAAGCAATTCAAGGCCTTCGTATGGTGAACCGCGCCCGATTAACGGATGATTTATCCGACAGGTTCAAAAAATTCAAATGATTCCTGGAATAATCCGGAAACAAGGATGTTCTGGCAGATCATCTCCGGAATTGCCGCAGCGGCAGGGAGTCCGGGACGGTATCGCATCACCCGCTCCCGCTTCCGCTTCCTTGGCCTGCTCATCGCCGCAATCTGGGTTCTTTTCGGTATCTGGGTCTGGAAAAGACCGGATATCCGGGGCGGTAACGGCAACATCCTGATCCGGGGAAGATCCTCTTCTCCCGGGACCCTGCATACGGGGACCCGGCACTCCCAACGACAGCCGGTCCGGGAAAGAGGAGCAGGATAGCCATTCCCGGACCGGATCCGGCAGGATTTTTTCCGGCGGATTTTTCCGCCCTGCACCGCACGTTCAGGATCATGGAGCCCCGGGGGTGGGCCATGCCACAATTCCACACCAATAACCATCCGCACGACAGCCGACACCATACGCCCGTATTTCAGGGCCGGAACAGCGCGTCGAACACCAACCAGGAGCATGGAGGGAGGTCCCCATGATCCCGGCAGCCCGGAGCCGCCCGGTGGAGTATGAAGCGCGGAACATCCTGGCGTCGGGCGGCTACCATGCCTCCCGTTTCAGCGGATCGTACAGCCCGGTGAACGTCGTCGGGTTCAACACCCGGGATCTCCTCCTCGTCCAGGTCCGCCGGGCACGGAAACCCCCGGGCAGCATCACCGAAATCAATGCCCGGTTCCGGACCGACTTGGACAGCCTCCGGAAGATCGGCGGCCCGCGGTACTGCAGGAAGGAGCTCTGGCTCTACAACCTGCAGGAAGGATGGCGCTCCTTCGAGGTGTTCCCCGGCGGGGTGATGGAGCTCCCGGAACCCCGGACCGGTGGGCGGTGGCCTTGAATGCTGGTATTCCGTCCAATATGAGGAATGGCAGACCCATTGGAATATAAGGCACTATCGCATCTTGGGCCGCCGCAGCGGCGGGGCCGAGCCCCGGGAACGTCGATGCTTTAGGAGACGTACGACAGAAGGCATTTCACTACCATTTCCACCTTTTGGGAGCAGTCTCGTTCACCTTTTTTTTGATAACCCGAGAAACGAGAGAATTTATAATATTCCATTGAAGGCTGTCAACCCGGATTCAACCGTCCTTCGCACCCAGGGACACCGGAGTGACTGGCAGAGCCCCGGGACCGTCTAAAAGAACCTGTTTTCCCTAAAATTCACTCCACACTCTCCCTCCCTCAAAATAACAACCCAATGCCTTCGAAATCTAAAAAGAACCGCAAT
>JAAEET010000020.1 GCA_013415565.1 Methanomicrobiales archaeon | reverse complement strand
CTGTAGGGATCTGTGGCCTGCCACCATTCTGCACCCTGATCAGCAAGGTGTTCCTCTCGCTTGGCGCCGTCCAGGCAGGGGAACTCATTCTGCTTGGGGTTATCATTGCCAGTTCGGTCCTCAATGTAGCGTACTTCTTCCCCATTATCTACACGATGCTCATCGCCCGGCCTTCTGATGAGCGGGCGCTCGATACGGTCAGGGAAGCTCCGCTCTTCATGCTCATCCCGATCATCCTGACTGTCATAGCATCCATCGCCTTCTTCTTTTCTCCGGCAGTGCCCTTCCTTGACCTCTCCGGTATCGCTCTGGCCGAGATAACCGGAGGTGGTCTCCCGTGATCCCGCCGGCCTTTATCATCCTTGCCGGGCTCCTTGCTGTACCTCTGCTCCACGGGACGGGCCGGAAGATCTGGGTCACTGCTGTAGGAGCTGGCGGCATTGTGGCTGTTGTCCTGGCCGTATCCACGGGGACATCCGAATTGTCGTTTACCCTCGCCCCCGGGATCGAGATGGTACTTTTTACGGTCGACCCCGTGAGGGCTTATGCCGGGATGGTGTTTGCAGGTGCGACACTCCTGGCAATCCTGTACGCCCTGTTCCGGGACCTTCCTGCTGTTGAGACCATGGGGATACTGGCTTCAGGAGGTGCTGCGCTCGGGATCGTATATGCCGGTGACTTCATCACTGTCTTCATCTTCTGGGAACTCCTTGCTCTTGCTTCACTCCTCATGATATGGTCAGCACCCGGATCGGGCGGTTCCGGGTTCCGTTACCTGCTCTACCACATCTTCGGCGGTGCCTGCCTCCTGGCCGGGTGTGCGATAACGGTGGTAGTATCGGGGAGTACCCTCCTCGGCCCGGTGGTCCCGGGTCCAGGGTATCTCCTCATTGCAATCGGGATAGGGGTGAATGCTGCCTTCATCCCGCTCCATACCTGGGTCCCGGATGCCTATCCACGGGCCAGCGTCACCGGTTCGGTTGCTCTCAGCATCTTCACCACCAAGGCGGCAGTCTTCCTCTTCGTGGTTACAGGGGGATGGGGTCAGGCTGTTGCCTGGATGGGTGCATCTATGGCCATCTACGGGGCGGTATTTGCCCTGCTGCAGGACGATGTCCGGAGACTTCTCTCTTATTCCGTGATAAGCCAGGTAGGGTACATGGTCGCTGCCATCGGAGTCGGGACCGTCGCGGGCATCGATGCAGCCCTTGCCCACATGGCAAACGACATCCTGTTCAAGTCGCTCCTGTTCATGGCGGCCGGCGCGGTCATCTACCGCACGGGCACATCGCGGATGTCACACCTGGGAGGGATGGCCAGGACCATGCCGCTCACAACAGTCGCAGCTGTGGTCGGGGGTTTTGCCCTTGCCGGTCTTCCGGGGCTGAACGGTTCGCTCAGCAAAGCGATGGTAATCGAGGCTGCTGCCGGGATACCGTACCTGGCCCCCCTCCTCATTATCGCGGCGGTGATCACCGTACTCTACGTCGTGCGGTTCCTCTATTTTGTCTTCTTCCGCACGGCGCCTGTGAGCCTCAACAAGGGAGGTATTTATGAGGCGCCGGTGGCGATGCTGGCCGCGATGACGGTTGCCGCAGGATGCTGCCTCCTCTTCGGCCTCTTCCCGTTCCTCCTGACCGCTCTCCTCCCTGGCGGGACGTACGCACATCCGTTTTCATCCGGGTACCTCACTGAAACCGCCGCAGTTTTCCTGTCAGCAGGGCTCCTTCTTCTCCTTGTCAGACCGCTCCGGTTCCCGGGATGGTCGTTTGAAGCGGATATCGACAGGGTCTATTGTGCAGCAGGACACGCGCTCGTATGGTTTGTCACCTGCCCTCTCTCTGGAACTACCGGGTCCGTCAACCGGATGGTCAGCAGGATCACGTCCTCGGTGACCTGGATCTCCCGCAATCCCGTCATGGCAACCCGAATCACTGGGCGGACTTTCGCTCTTCCGTTTGTACGGGCTCTTTCCGACCCTGCATCCACTAATGCATACGTTGCAGCGCTCACCAGCATGCGGGAGCGGTACCCGGACGAGAAGCTGGGAATCAGGGGGAGCGGGTACGGACTTATTCTTGTCAGCATAATCGCGTTCCTGTACTACCTCTATGATGTGCTGAAATGAATCGCGCCCGGTTTATGCGGGATCTTTGAACCCAACCGGTCGATCAGGCGGACACTCCATACAGGATGTTCTGTCAGTCAATCGCCCGTGAGTGAACGCTGCAATACGTGAATCAAACGACAGACCTTACATCATCCGGCGGTATTCCCTGGCCAGGCGATCAGCTCCGTGGAGGGGGAGCGGCATGGTCCGATCCCGGGCGGCGGCAAGGGTTATTTCCACCGCGAAGGAGAGATCGGTGTCGTATCCGGCTGATACGTACACCGGCCGCGATCCTTCCCGGGTTCTCACAGCCATGCCCACCACTTCCCCGCGATCCATGAGGGGTGAGCAGGAACCCCGGGCCCGGCCCGGCTGTCCGCTCCGGCCTGACAGCGGCCGGGAAGCAATTCCGATCGTGGGGACTCCGAGAAGGGCGCCTGCATGGCAGGCCATCCCGAACCTCTGCGGATGGGCATATCCGTGCCCGTTGACCATGAGGAGGTCAAATCCGGTAGTGAGCTTTTCGCAGGCGGCAAGGCAGATGGGCAGCTCGCGAAAGGCAAACAGACCCGGGACGTACGGGAAGAGGAGGTGCCGGACGGCAACGGCGTATTCGACCGGCTCCAGTCCGGGAAAGGTGTACAGAGCAACTACGCCGATCCCCTTTTGCCCGGTATAGGCTGCATCGGTTCCCCCGATAATTCGTAGTGGTGACGGGATGTCGCCCTGGCCGCACCGGCAACGGTCCCGCATGCGAAGCTGGACAGCCCGCGCTCCTTCCAGGAGACGTTCTTCTCCGCTCTTCCCGAACACCTGCATGAGCGTACCTGACGCGACAACCGGTAATGAACCTGTCCCTCCGGTCTTACGGGTGAGGGGGGGGTGACAGGGGCTCCTTTTATTGAACCGGAAGGTTCAATCATTGAATCCCGTCGATCAGAGAATGTTTTTGTTGCATCAGGTCGATTTTTTATACAGGAGGGAGGACCAGGGATGCCGGAGCATCAGGAAGAAGCACGAACGGTTGTACTCGAGCAGGTGCCTGATTATTTCAACGAACTTTCGGAGTACCTCGAAGTACTCTCCAACAGCCAGCGCCTCAAGATCCTGAAGATCCTTGAGAAACGGCCGAAGGATGTCAGGATGATCGCATCGGAGATCAATACCAGCTACGAGAATACCAAGAAGCACCTGGACAAGCTGATCGGGATGGGGCTGATCCGGAAGGAGGTGGGCCTCGGCCAGCAGACCTCCAAAGGGGTGCACCCGGTCTGGAAATACTCGCTTGTTCCCGGCGCCATGGAGGCGGTGGTCCGGAATCTCGGCATCTTCTCGAACATGCGCATCAACATCGATGATGCCGATCTGAAGAAGAGGCTCGATGAAGTCCGGGAAGCCGTGGAAGGAGAGATCGCCGGAAAGAAACCGATGGTGATACTTCTCGGGGGCACTGATGATGGAAAACTCTTCATCCTCGAGAAGGCGGACACCCGGGTCGGGCGTATCGACCCGTCCCGTCCCGAATCTGCCGACCTGGCATCCGACATTATCCTCTCCAAAGAATACTCCTCCGTCAGCCGTGTTTCAAAGCCCCATGGTATCTTCAGGAAAGAAGGACAGAACTACTATTTCGAAGATAGGGGGAGCAGCGGCGGATCCTACCTCAACAGCACCGAGTTGCAGAAGAGACAACCTGCCGTGCTCCATGACGGTGACCTCCTCGAACTCGGGAAAGGAGCCCATGGAGCACGACTCCTCGTCATTCTCCCCTGATCACCACCCTACCGGTCCCTGCCATGAACACCCGCCTGACCTGGTTCCTGATCGGATGTATCCTCCTCGCAGGAGTGGCGGGTTCCGTGGCAGCAGTCAAGGACTACTACATTATTGCTGCAACTGCCGGACCGGGCGGGTCCATCATTCCCTCGGGGGAGTTCTGGGTCAGGGAAGGCGGCACGCAGATATTTGCCATCACACCGGACGACGGGTACAGGATCGGTATGGCATATGTCGACGGTAATCCCGTCGGTCCTGTCCAGGTCTACACGTTCTATTCGGTTGCAGCCGATCACACCATATCTGCAATCTTTGTCAGGCTCACCGGATCGATCTCGGTAGAATCGCAGCCTCCGGGAGCATCGGTATACATCGACGGGTCTTATGCGGGAAAGACCCGGGTCCAGGGACCCCTGGTCATTGAGAATGTCCCGACGGGAATGCGGGCAATCGAGCTCCGGCTGGAAGGGTACGAAGTCTGGAACCAGCAGGTACAGGTGAACGAAGGGGGGACCACGGTCATCTCCCTCATCAGGCTCATCCCGGTAGCAACCCCCACCACCACGGTCCCGACCACTTCTCCCACCACTACCGTTCCCACCACCACGGTCCCGACCACTTCTCCCACCACTACCGTTCCCACCACCACGGTCCCGACCACCTCTCCCACCACTACCGTTCCGACCACTACGGTCCCGACCACTTCTCCCACCACTACCGTTCCGACCACTACGGTCCCGACCACTTCGACCACCACGGCAACGACCCTACCCACCACCACGGTCCCGACCACCTCTCCCACCACTACCGTTCCGACCACCTCTCCCACCACTACCGTTCCGACCACCACGGCAACGACCAAACCCACCACCACGGTCTCGACCACCGTGACAACGGTGCCGACAACGACGGGAACGACTATCCCCACCACCACCGCAACGACCCAGCCTACAACAACCCCCACCACATCCCCCGTCACGACTGGAACTACCCTCGTGACCACGATTCCGACCACGTCGCCTACAACGCAGACGGTCACCACGTGGACAACAAGAACGTCTCCGTCCTTCACCACCACGGCAACCACGCCAATGGTGACATCGGTTTCCACCACCGTCCCGACCGGTGGAGGGAATATCACCGGTCCCGTTCTCCCTCCCTGGATTCGCGGGATGAGCGGTATTTCCGCGCTCATGCTGATGGGGGGGCTCTGTGCTGGCCTTGTGATGGTCGACCTCTTCTCGCAACAGCCACCGGGATCATCGATACCGCTATCCCGGAGGGCTTTCCTGTTCCTGGCATACCTGGCAGTCATCGGTGGCCTGATTGGGGCGCTCCTGTTATTTTCCCGTGAGCTGCAGGGTGTGCAGGACATCCCTCCCTTCATCAGTATCCTGATCCCGGTATCAGGGTATCTGCTGATCTCGGGTCTTGCCCTTTTCGCGGGAACCCTCCTCTCCCACCCGCTGAAATGGACCCTCAGCGGGCATATCCTGATATCGCTGATCGCTGCCTTCACGGCCGCCCTCGCCGTAATCGGTTCATCCCCCGATCTCAGGATTCCGATCCTGATCTGCTTCGGGGCGGCACTCGTCGGCGGTTTCGGAGCACGCTGGGAGTATGTCTCCCTCACCTCCAGTGGCGGGGAACCTCCTGAGGCTCCGGCCGGGCCGGTAAGCGATACCGGTCCCCATGCGACCTTTATCCCGTCCCGGACCACGCCGACGACCCCTTCCTCGTTTCCGACCGAGCTCTTCGAGAAGTATGCCGGTCCTGAACTGATCGGGGTGGGGGGTATCGCCCGGGTGTTCCGTGCAGAGAACACCGGCACGGGAGAGAGTGTGGCTCTGAAGATACCGGTCCAGTTCAATGAAACCGCAGGAAAATGCTTCATGAAAGAGATCAAAGCCTGGGAGGATCTCAACCACGAGAATATCGTCAATATTCACGAAGTGAACATTCTGCCGGTTCCCTACGTGGAGATGGAGTATATCAGGCGATCGCTTGCCGACATGGAAAAGCCGCTCCCTCCTGAAGAAGCCGCCCGGATTGTGCGGGGAATAGCGAAAGGGCTCGCGTATGCTCATTCACAGGGGATCATTCACCGGGACATCAAACCGCAGAATATTCTTATCACCGACGACATGGTCCCGAAAATCACCGACTGGGGAATGAGCAAGGTAATGGGTGCGTACCTCCCCCACACCATCACCGGATTTTCCCTCTCGTATGCAGCACCTGAACAGATTTCTCCGGACAGATTCGGTGATACCGATCAGCGGACGGACATCTACCAGCTTGGTGTGGTCTTCTACGAGCTGCTGACCGGCGAGCTACCCTTCGCCGGAGAGGATATCTCCCAGGTCACCGGGCGGATCATCGGTGAGAACCCGCCGCTTCCTTCGGCAAAGGTCCCGGGCAGCTCCCCCCTTGATGAAGTCGTCGGACGCTGCCTTGAGAAAAACAAGGATCAGCGGTTCCAGCGGGCAGAGGACCTGATTGCGGCGATTGACCGGTTCATCTCACAGCAGCTGGAGTCAGGCGGCTACGAAGTATTTGAAGACGATCTGCCGTGAGAACATGAATACGGAGTCGGGAAGAGCAGCCGCGGAAACCGGAAGAAAACCCCGAATCCCGGTTTCCCGCCACACGACTCTTCCCCGAGCAGTTCGGAATTGGTGCTGCATTGGATGAAGCGGTGATACGAGGGACGCCGCATGCGGCAGTCCCCGGTGCTGTGGAGTGCCGCCCGGGTTGAACATCTCCCTTCCCTGCCGATTATCGCACGAAGATCCCCGGGTGCAACGGCATGCTCCACCAGAACCTCATCTGGAGGTTCGGGTTCATTAAATGAATCCATAACCCCGGTTGACCACCCGGAACGAGTATGACAATGATTGAACCGCACGGTTGAACCTGCCGGGCAGGTCATCCGGATAATCCGGGATCCCGGTCCTGCTTGGCCTTTCCGTGGCCTGATGCCCTGATACTGCGTCCGGCAGCCCGGAAGGCACTCTCGATATCCTCATAATTGGGTATCCGGTGATGGCGGAGAACCCGCATACCGCCCTTCATGGTATCACCACCGAGCAGGCAGCCGATCACCATCATCTTGGTATTCTGCGAAAACCGTGCGATCTCCTGGGCGAGCAGGGTTGGATCGAGCACAGCGGAAGGTACGGCGATGACGACGGCGATATCAAATACATCCTCGTGCCGGACGAGAGTATCGAGTACCCGGGCAAACCGCTCGGCACCCCCGTCACCGATGATATCCATGGGATTTGCCCGGTTCCATATCGGAGGGAGAAACGAATCGAGTGCTTCAAGGAGGGCAGGGGGGAGAGGGGGGAGATCCACCCCGAATCGTTCGGCATAGTCGGATGCAAGCACGGCAAATCCGCCTGCCGTGGTGATCACCACGGCACGGGGGCCATCAGGATAGCCCTGGGACACCATCAGCTCGGCGACATCGAAGGCTTCACGGAGGGAGTATACGGGAATTGCCCCGGCCTGTACGAATGCGGCCCGGTATACTTCGAAATCTCCGGCCAGGGACCCGGTATGCGAAGCTGCTGCCCTCCGGCCGATGGCGGACGAACCGGACTTGAGCACGATCACCGGTTTTTTTCCGCTGATCTCCCGGACCGTATCGAGAAACAGTGCGCCGTCCCGGATCTCCTCGACGTAGAGGATCACGGCCCGTGTCTCACCGTCTCCTGCGGCAAACCGCAGGAAATCGATGAAATCGAGGTCCAGCTGGTTACCGACACTGATGACCGCGGAGAAACCAATCTCCTCGGGGACACTCCAGTCGATAATAGTGGTGATGATTGCTCCGCTCTGCGAGATGAATGCGATGTGTCCTTTCCTCGGCGATGTCGGATCAAAAGTCGTATTCAGCATCTGGTGGGGAAGAACCACTCCCAGGCAGTTCGGACCGATAACACGGACTCCGGATTTCCGTGCGCACGCCAGTATCTCCCTTTCAAGTTCCTCACCCCGCTCTCCGGTCTCCCGGAATCCCGAGGAGATGATCACGACGAGGCGCGTCCCCCGGGCTCCGAGCTCTTCCACGATACCCGGAACAAGTCTGGCCGGGACAGCGATAACCGCCATGTCAACCGGTTCCGGAATCTCCGAGACCGATGCGAAGGCTCTCTTCCCCTGCACCATATCGTGGGACGGATTCACCGGATAGAGTCTTCCGGGAAAGGCGAGGAGGTTCCTGAAGACGGCATATCCGATCTTTCCGGGATCGGCCGATGCGCCGATGACCGCAATCGATTCCGGCGAAAGGAGCAGGGGGTCAAATTCCTGCCGCTCGTTCCGGGCTTCCCGGCGGACTTTGGACCGGTAGATGCGGGCATCCACGGCACATGCACCGGTTTCATAGAGGATGAGAGGATTAATATCGAACTCGGTGATCCCGGTGCCTTCCTCAAAGAGGGCGACTGCACCTTCGAGGCAACGGAGAAGCGCGTCCTCGTCAAGCGGCGGAGAATTCCGGTATCCGGCGATGAGCGGGTAACCCCTGATCTCCCTGACCATGGCAGCCAGCTCGTCTCCCCCTGCCGGGAGAACCCGGAGCGAAAAATCGCGGAAGATCTCGATCGCGGTTCCCCCGAGACCGAAGGTAAGAACCCGGCCGAACGCAGGATCGGTCTTCCCTCCGATGAAAAGTTCCAGTCCGCGAGGCAGTTCGGATTCGATGATAACCCCGGTGATATCCGCATCGGGCAGCTCTCCCGCCACCTGTTCCATGATCCGCCCGAATGCGTCCCGAACCTCCTGTTCGCCCACGATACCGGTGATCACGCCTCCCACGTCGCTTTTATGGATCACCCCCGGAGATACGACTTTCATCACCACCGGGTACCCGATACGTCCTGCCGCCTCCGCGGCAGCGTCTGCGGTGGTTGCCACTTCGAAGGCCGGTACCGGGATTCCGAAACCGGCCAGTATCCTGTACCCTTCGTCTTCGGTCAGCAACTCTGGCTTCTCCATCTGATCGCCTGCCCAGAATCCGGTGCGCGAAGACCTACCATAATCATTCCCATTCATATCCGCGAAAGGAGCCGGTACCCGATCAGGCGCGGAGGTGCCAAAAGCTAATCCCCGCAGGGCGCCTACCGGAATTCATGACCGGAACCGGGTCGCTCCAGGCACTCAGGGACATGACTGCGTCCCGCGAGGAATTTCTTTTAAGCGAGTTTGCCGCCCGGTTTTATCCCGGAATCGAACTACCGGTGCTGCTCACCACGCTCCTCCCCGCCCTTTCCCGGCTCAGGCTGGGATGGGAGACCAGGGGAAGCAGCGATTTCCGGATCTTTTCTCTCCCGGCCCAGGCTCCCTTCTTACTCCCCCGGGAAACGGTCGCCATGATGGAGGCCCGCCTGTCCACCGGGATTTTCGACGACGACCTCCAGAACCTTATCGAACGCTACATAGTACAGGTCACCGGCAAAGACTGGGATGACCCGGTGGTTCTCCAGAGGATCCGGTCGGCGATCATGCAGCAGAAAGGGCAGTACTGGAAGGAGGGGAAAGCCCGGAAGATCGGATACCGGAAGGGCTACGCCGTGCTCGCCTACCTTGCCTACCATACCCCGGTCTATGTCACCCAGTCCGCCCATCTCCTCCTGATGCTCACCCGTGACCGTCTTCTCCCTGCCCGGGCACGGATCCTCGATGCCGGGACCGGTCCCGGGGTTTTCCCGCTTGCAGCCACCTGGTTTGCCCGGACAATGCCCGGTTTTTCGGCAGAGATCTTTTCACTCGAACGATCCGACCCCTTCATCGAAGCCTACCGGTTCCTTGCTCCCCGCTATTCGGCAGGAATGGACTCGCTCACGATCCACCCCCCGATCCAGGGGGATCTCCGCGAGACGGACACCCTGCTCCTCCCCTCGTCCCTCGACCTGATCGTACTCCAGAATGTTCTCAACGAATTTCCCGGAACTCCCGGGGATAAAGCCGCGATTGTCACCTCGCTCTCCCGGCTGCTTGCCCCCGGAGGCTGCCTTCTTATCACCGAGCCTGCCGACCGCGAAAGCTCGACAGGGCTCCGCATCACGGTTGCTGCCGCACTCGGTCCGGATCTCCGGATCCACAGTCCCTGTTCCTTTATCCGGGGGAGACAGTGCCGTCCCGACAACTGCTGGAGTTTCGTCGTCCGGCCGTCGCTCCGCCCGACCCGGCTGATGCAGCGGCTTTCGGGTGAGCATGAGGCATACCGGTTTGAAAATACCGATATCAAGTACAGCTATGCCGTCCTTGTCCGGGATTCGCGGAGGAGGCATCCGTATACCGTACCGGGGAACGCACCGTTCCTTCCGTTTTCCGCGCTCCCGCGGCACACCGGAAAGCGGGTGAATGTGGTCGGCGCGGTCATGTCCGCCGATATCGGCGATGCAGGGACCCATGTCTTCCTCCTCTGTGACGGGACCCAGAGCAGGCCGGTCTATGCGGTTCTTCCCCGGTATCACTGCACGCCTGATAACCGGTACCTCCTCACTGCATCCTACTCGTCACTCGTCGAACTCCGCCAAGTCCTGGTCCGGTACAACCAGAAGCACCAGGCGTGGAACCTCTTCGTCTCCCGGACAACACAGGTGCTTGCCGCAGAACCTGAAGGCAACGCTCCCGGCCAATAGTCTCAAAACGTTGCACTGCCTACCTCTGTATACAGGGGGAGATCCGGCTGGTGAACGTGCCGGAACGGGACGGCCGGTCTCCCTGCCTGCCGGGCCCGGGGCATTGCCATGAACCATATCATATCCATCCGAGATCTGAGCCGGACCGAGATCGATCAGCTGATCGACGAGGCTTCCCGCATCGATTCGTCCGTTTCTTTCGACCAGAGTCTGAAGGGTAAGATTCTTGCACTCCTCTTCTTTGAACCAAGCACCCGTACCCGCATGTCCTTCGAGGCGGCCATGGCGCGCCTCGGGGGAACCTCCATCGGCCTTGACAGCGTGGAGGCCAGTTCCATGGCAAAGGGTGAGACCCTGGCCGACACGATCAGGGTCGTGAGCGGGTACGCCGATACCATTGTGCTCCGGCACCCGAAAGAAGGAGCCGCAAGGCTCGCAAGCGAATTTGCAAGCGTACCGGTTATAAACGCCGGAGACGGGGCAGGACAGCATCCCTCGCAGACTCTCCTTGATCTCTATACCATACGGCAGTCCATGCCCCTTGAAGGCATCTCCGTAGGGCTCCTCGGTGATCTCCGGTATGGCCGGACCGCCCATTCCCTGGCATACGCCCTCTCCCTCTATGGAGCCACGCTCCATACCATCTCCCCCAAGGGACTGGAGCTTCCCACATCGATTGCGGATGAACTCCGGGAGAAAGGGACCGAGATTGTCGAACACCGGGATGTTTCGGAGATCATCGGAACACTCGATGTCCTCTATGTCACCAGGATCCAGCGGGAACGGTTCCCCGACTCTGCATCGTACTTCAAGGTCGCTTCGAGCTACCGGGTGACCCCCGACCTCCTGACCGGTGTACGGGAGCGCCTCATCGTCCTCCACCCCCTCCCCCGGCTCGACGAGATTGACCCGGGAGTCGACCAGCTCCCCTACGCCCGGTATTTCGAACAGTCACGCAATGGCATCCCTGTAAGGATGGCGATGCTCCGGAAGGTGATGGGCTGAATGAAGCGCGATGCACGGGAGGGTCTGCTCATCAGCCCGATCCGGAACGGCACGGTGATCGATCATATCACGGGGGGAGAAGCGCTGAACGTGCTCAAGATCATCGGTATCACCGGGGCGACCACGGAATCGATCTCGGTCGCAACCAATGTCAAATCCGGAAAGATGGGGCGGAAGGATATCGTGAAGATCGAAAACCGGGAGCTCCTGAAAGAAGAGGTGAACCGGATTGCCCTCATCGCACCGAACGCTTCGATCAATATTATCCGGAACTTCGAGGTTTTCGAGAAGAAAGGGGTCGAGATACCCAGTATCCTGACCGGCGTTGTACGGTGTCCGAACCCCGGTTGCATCTCCAATACCAACGAGCCGATCGATTCCAAGTTCGAAGTGCTCACGAAAGGACTCCACTGCCTGTACTGCGACTGGATCATAACAAAAGATATTACCAGCCACCTGATCTGAGGACTGATCATGAATGCCAGGGGTCGTCCGGTATGTGCCGTTCTTATCCTCATCGCACTCGGCTTCTGTGCGGCCGGCAGTGCTGATAACCTGCTTGCAATCCAGTACTACAACCGGGGAGTCGACCTCGCTTATGAAGGAGCGTACAGCGAAGCCCTCGTATTCATCGACAGAGCACTGGAAGAGAACAGCAATTTCACCCTGGCCCTGGTGACAAAGGCGGGGATCCTGAACGCCCTCGGAATGTACCCGGAGGCAATCGATGCCGCCGATCAGGCCCTTCTCCTGGATCCCGGCGAAGCTGCCGCCTGGAACAACAAGGCCTTCGCCCTCAACCAGCTGGGCCGGTACGATGAGGGACTTGCTGCCGCCGATGCTGCAGTCTCGCTCGACCCTGACCTGGTCGAAGGATGGGTGAACCGGGGAAGTTCGCTGATCGGGCTTGAACGGTATGAAGAGGCACGTGCTGCCTCGGATGAGGCACTTGCCCGCGATCCGACCTCCACTGAGGCAGCGAAGAACCGCGAGACGGCAACACTCGCCCTTTCGCCCACTCCTGCGGCGGCGGTTCCGATCGCCCTGGTTGGTGCAGGGGTTGTCCTGGCCGGAGTATTCCTGCAATGTGCGAGAGTCAGGAAGTGAATATAATCCCCCTGCACCGGGGAAAAAGAAGATGCTTTGAGTATCAGTGCTGCGGTCTCCTGTCACCGCATATATAATCACCTGATGGCCGCAGTTCAATAAACGGACTCCGGGGTTCATTCCTGTATCCGCTTCGCTTTTTTATAGTTTGCTCTCCCATCCTCCATCAATGAGCCCCCTGATCGAGATTATCCTCATCCTCGTCAGTGCAAAGGTGCTCGGGGAACTCGCTGAGCGATCGGGTTTTCCATCGCTGGTGGGAGAGATTTCTGCCGGGATTCTGCTTGGTCCGGCACTCCTGGGACTGGTGGTCCCGGGGGAGACCCTTGAGATCTTCTCCGACATCGGGATCATCGCCCTTCTCTTTATCAGCGGGGCTCAGCTGAACATCCGTACATTTTCACGGTCCGAGAAGGCGGGGACGGTTACGGCGGCAGGGGGGATCGCCGTCCCCTTTATCCTCGGCATGGTTCTCGGGATACTGTCAGGCCTGACTCTGACGGTATCACTGCTCATCGGCATCACGCTCTCGATCACCTCCATCGGCATCTCGGTGCGGACCCTTGTCGATCTCCGGCAGCTCAAATCCGATGCCGGCACCCTGATCGTCAGTGCCGCCGTAATTGATGACATCATCGGCATTCTCCTCCTGTCAATCCTGATGGCCCTGGCGGCAGGAACCGCGGCAGGACCCGCCGTATTCCTGCCGGTACTCCTGACGATCATCTTCCTGATTGTGGTGGTGTATGCGGGACGGAGATTTATCCCCTGGCTGTTCGAGAAGACCTCCCGGGCTCATACCCACGAGATGCCGTATTCTGCGGCAATTATCATCGCACTCGCCACCGCCGCTCTCGCTCACGGCGTCGGTCTCCACTACTCAATCGGAGCCTTCATCGCCGGACTGATTCTCGGTGACAGCATCCGAAGGGACAGGAGCCTGTTTGACAGCATATCCGACTTTGCCTTCGGTTTCTTCGTAAGTATCTTCTTTGTCTATGTCGGTCTCCTCTTCCCTCCGTTCACAAGCGAAGTGGTATCGGTCTTCCTCATCCCCTTCGTGGCCGTGGCATTTGCAGGAAAAATAATCGGAGGGTATGCCGGTTCACGGCCGTTCCTTGCCGGGAGAACCGCTCCTCTCCTCGTCGGGATCGGGCTCTGTCCCCGGGGAGAGATAACGCTCGTGGTCGCAAAGGTCGCGCTGACTGCCGGGATCATCGGCTCCGTCCTCTATTCATCGATCGTTCTCATGGTCCTGGCGACCATCATCTCCACCCCGTTCCTCCTGACGTGGGGATTCCGTTCGATGGAACAGGCTAGAGGTGCCCGATAATCCTGAGGTGGGAGAGGATCGCACAGATACTGACCACTCCCAGCGCCACTCCCCGTTCATCGACCACAACGAGATCGGGGTGGTGGTACTTCTCAAGCAGCCTGAGGACTTCAACGATCGGGGTATCCTCCCGTACCGTCAGATGCCCCCGGGTCATGATATCCCCGGCAACCGAGGCGTCACCCATGACTATGCACTCGATGCAGGAGACCTTTCTCCTTGTCCTTACCCCGATGATCGGATTGAGGTGGGTCATGAGGTCGAAGGGGGTGATCACCCCCCGGAATATCCCCTCGTGGTCGGTGACCACGAGATCCTGGCACACCGTTTCTGAAAACCGGGTGATGATATCATAAAGAGACGTGTCGGGTGCAGCCCGGGCGAAATCCGGGGACATGATATCCCGGGCAACAATGGTGGTGATGTCGGCCCTTTTTTCTCCGGTCTGCCTTTCCCGCGGATCGTCCCGGTAATCCATACCCCTTCATCTCCCCCATTCGCGGGATCCGATCGTGGGCCGGTGCACTGCCCCCTCGTCAGGTATGCTGCAGAAGCCTGCCATGATCATCGATTTCACCGCGGTAAATCCTGGTGCTCGATATCCACCTGCCGTCCTCGGCGAGTACACAGCTGATCTGGTGGATATCGACCTTCCGTTTCCCCTTCCGTCTCCGGAGGATATTGATCTCATGAGCGATAGGGAGCGTCTCCTCGCTGACGACAAGGGCATCGAACTCCTCATCAATGGCACTCCCGAACCGGTCGTTGAGCGGCTCGATGGTATAGCCGGCGGAAAAGCCGTGATCCCGTATGAACCCCTCGAGCCTGTCCTTCCGCTGCCCGTACTCCTGGACCGGGTGGCTCTTCCGGCTGGCGAATGCATCGGTGGTGAGGCCGATGATCACCGTCCCCTCCTTCCCGGCCAGTTCAAAGGACCGGGAGATAAGGCGTTTGTGACCGTCGTGGAAGGGATCGAAGGTTCCCCCGACCATAACCTTCATCGTGCTTCATAATTAACTTCCTATGTTATTATGGCTGCTGATAGCGGGCGGAATACCGGGTCCTTTATTGCGGAGAATGCGACCATCCGGGGTGACGTGACCATCGGGGACGAGGTCAGTATCTGGTTCGGCGCCGTGGTCCGGGCTGACAAGGATCGGATCGTGATCGGGAACCGGTCAAATATCCAGGACAATGCGGTACTCCATACCAGTGCAGGACACCCGGTGCTGATGGGATCCGATGTTTCTGTCGGTCATGGTGCCATCCTGCACGGATGCACCATCGCCGACAGGGTCCTGGTCGGCATGGGGGCAATTGTGCTGAACGGTGCCCGTATCGGAGAGGATTCCCTGCTTGGTGCGGGTGCGGTGGTGACCGAGGGGACGGTCGTCCCGTCCGGATCGGTCGTCGTCGGTGTCCCGGGGAGAGTGGTCAAGGAGATCTCACCGGATCAGCGGAGCCATATCGTTGAGAATGCCCGGAATTACTGGAACCTCGCGAGGAGCTACCTGCATGAGTGATGTGGTCATCATCGGGGGAGGGGTGACCGGCATCCAGGCAGCACTGGACCTGGCGGACCATGGAATCGTCGTTCACCTGATCGAGCGGGAGCCTTCTATCGGCGGTCACATGGCGCAGCTCGACAAGACCTTTCCGACCAACGACTGCTCCATGTGCATCCTCTCCCCCAAGATGCTTGATGTCTCACGCCATCCCAATATCAGGATCTCCACCTGCACCGAAGTGATAGGGATCGAGGGAGAGGTGGGCGATTTCCGGGTGCGGATCCGGAGGAATCCCCGGTATGTCGATGAGGAACGTTGCAATGGCTGTGGAGACTGCATCCAGATCTGCCCGGTCGAGGTCTACAACCAGTTCGATGCCGGGATCGGTGTCCGCAAGGCCATCTACAAACCCCATTCCCAGGCAGTCCCGGACATTGTTATCAAGGATAACGAGCACTGCATCGAATGCGGATTATGTTATGACATCTGCGGCAGGGAGGCGATCCGGAAGGAGGATACGCCACGGGAAGAGGAGATCCGGGCAGCAAGCATCATCATCGCCTCCGGTTACGACGTCTTTGACGCAGCTCGAAAAGAACAGTTCGGTTACCTCCGCTATCCCGATGTCATCACCAGCCTCGAATTCGAGCGGATGATGAATGCCAGCGGACCGACCGGAGGATCCATCAGGAGACTCTCCGATGGGAAGACCCCGGACCATGTTGTGTTTGTCCAGTGCGTGGGCTCACGGGATATCCCGCTCTCCCGTCCGTACTGCTCGGGGGTCTGCTGCATGTATGCCATGAAGAATGCCATGCTCCTCCGCGAAAAGTACCCGGGCACGCGGGTGACTATCCTGTACATGGATGTGCGGGCATATGGCAAGGGATACGAGGAGTATTTCGAGCGGGCAAAAGCGATGGGCGTCGAGTTTGTCAGGGGCATGCCGGCAGAAGTCATCGCCAACAGGAGCGGGATGCTGATCCGGGTAGAGAATACTGAGACGGGCGCCATCGAGGAACTCCACCCCGGACTCGTGGTGCTCTCGGTCGGACTGGAGCCGGCAAAGGATGCCTCATCCATCGCCGCACATTGCGGGATTCCGGTCGAAGATACCGGTTTTTTCAAATCCCTTGACGAGAAGGTCAATACCGTGGCCACGATCCAGCCCGGGATCTACATTGCAGGTACGGCGGTTTCACCACGCGACATTCCCGATTGCGTCGCCCAGGCCCAGGCGGCGGCCATGCGGGCATTCCTCGATGCGGTCCGGGATGAGACATCATGAAGGCAATCGAGACGATCCGGTGGGACGACGATACCTCCTCGATTGTCCTGATCGATCAGACCATGCTTCCCCTCTCGTACCGGGTCGTCCGGTGCCGGACGGTCGACCGTCTCATCACCGCTATCCGCCGCCTCGAGGTCAGGGGGGCACCGGCTCTCGGGGTCGCCGGTGCGTACGGGGCTGCCTTGGCAGCCGGCACGGTGAAGGAGAAGGAGTTTCCCCGCTACCTTGAGAAGGTCGAGACCGCTGCACGTGCCATTGCTCATGCCCGGCCCACCGCAGTGAACCTCTCCTGGGGGGTGCAGCGGGTCCTTTCCCGGATCAACCGGTCCGGCTCGATTGCCGAGGCACGGCTTCTCTCGCTCAAGGAGGCCCATCGCGTGGCTGAAGAGGATTCCCGTTCCTGCCATGCCATCGGAGACCACGGCTCGACCCTCATCGCTGACGGATCAACGGTGCTCACCCACTGTAATGCCGGTGCGCTGGCCTGCCGGGAATGGGGAACGGCTCTCGGCATTATCCGGTCGGCCATCGAATCGGGAAAAGAGGTGAAGGTGATCGCCTGCGAGACGCGTCCGCTGCTCCAGGGAGCCCGGCTCACTGCATGGGAGCTCAAACGGGACAATATCGGGGTGACCGTGATCCCCGATTCGGCCGCCGCTTCCCTGATGCGGAGCGGGGGGATCGACTGCGTGGTTGTCGGAGCCGACAGGATAACCCATGATGCGGTCTTCAATAAGGTCGGGACGTACATGCATGCCATCTGCGCCCGTGCCCATTCCCTCCCTTTTTATGTCGCCGCACCACTCTCAACCTTTGATCCGGTGCATGGCAGCAGCGAGATCGTGATCGAAGAGCGGGACCGCGATGAAGTGGCTTTCTACGGCGGCCATGCAACAGTTCCCGAGGGAGTTCCGGTCCGGAATCCTGCATTCGATGCAACCCCGCTCGAACTGGTAAGCGCGATCGTGAGCGAATCGGGTGTCCACCGCCCTCCCCTCGACTGGGATGAAATTGCGCGTACCCGCAGGGTTATATAAAATCCGGAGCCACGTTCCTCAAGAATAAGCATGGATATCTCCCTCCTGAACCAGATCGTATACATTGTGGGGGAGATTACGCTCGTCCTCATTTTGGGAATCTTTTTCATCGCCCTGGTGATGGTCTGCCTCGCTATCCTCTCCATCCGGAGGGGCAGGATCTATTTTCCTTCATTCCTGAAGGCCGGGATGGTACTCCTCGAAGGGCTCACGAGGGCAATCTTCCGGCTCTTCGGGCTCGAGGACAACCAGGTCCACTCCTTCTTCATCCAGCTCCACAACACCATGAACAAGAAAGCGTTTGAGGGCGTGCCGGTCACCGAACGGGCAATCTTCCTTCCCCAGTGCCTCCGGTCCTCGCGGTGCCCGGCCCATCTCACTCCCGAGGGATTGAAGTGCAAGTGCTGCGGGTTGTGCACCATCGGCGCCTGGCGCCCGGTCTTTGAACGGATGGGATACCGTGTCTTCTCGGTACCGGGATCATCCTTCATCAAGCGAATGGTCAGAAAATACCGCCCCAGGGCCATCATCGGGGTCGGCTGCCTCGCCGAGGTCAAGGAGGGACTCGAGATGTCGGACAAGCTCGGTCTCATCTCGATGGGCGTGGTAACCCTGAAGGACGGGTGCGTGGAGACCCTGGTGAACTGGGATGACGTGCTCGAGATCGCCGTGCTCGGGGTCGACCCTTCCCGCATCCCTCCCGATCTTCCCCCGGGAGATCAGGTTCCCGCCTCCTAGGTTCACGCAAGAAGGGCTGCGACGAAGAAGACGACCAGCGAAGCGAACATCCCGGTCTTCAGCAGGCCGGTTGCCCGGCTCGTTTTTATGCACTGCGGGTCCCTGCAGGGGAGGGGTCGGATCGCGGCAACGATGATGATCGCATCGACCGGGAGAATTCCCGCAAGGTACCAGATCCCCCACCAGCTGACCGGATAGATGCTCCCTGCCACGGCACCAACGGCACATACGAGTGAGAGGATAACTGCAGCCTTCACCCCGTAACGGACCGGTACCGTTTCTGCTCCTGCCGGGCGGTCGCCCTCCACGTCTTCCGCATCCTTGAGCAGTTCACGGGACACCATGGCAAAGAAGGTGATGAGGGCTATCGGGAGCACCCTGATCGCTCCCTCCCAGCCAAGGTAAGCCCCCCCGAACAGGAATATCGAGGCCGAGAGGTACGAGACCGCGAGATTTCCGAAAAGGCAGGACCGTTTCAGCCGGGCGGCGTAGAGGAAGAGGAGGAGAGAATTGAAGATAGCGATTACCACGCAGAGGATGTTGGTGAACGCGGTCATGAGGATGCCCGCGGCGAAGAGGACGAAGGAAAGGTTCCAGGCCTCCCTCTCCCTGACTTCCCCGGAGGGGATAGGGCGGTCGGGGCGATTGATGCGATCGATTCCGGCATCGAAATAATCGTTGATGGTGTTTCCCCCGGCTGTCACCAGCACAACGGCCGCCCATATCAGCAAAACCCCCGGAACCAGCGTTCCCGAAGCGATGAAGTAACCGAGGATCGCCGCAAATCCGGCAATCACCGCGTTTGCCGGTCTCATGATCCGTAGTATGCCGGGAATTTTCACTCGCCAGTTCCTCCGGAGGCCTGTACTGATCTGTTCACCGCCTTTCCCTATAAACCCAGAGCTGTTCGTGGCTCCGATCGTTCCCCGGCATCTGACCAATTTTTCCGATGCAGAATAGTGCTTTCCGAAAACGAGAACGGGCGTGGAGGGATTTGAACCCCCGACCTATAGCTTAGGAGGCTACCGCCCTGTCCTGACTAGGCCACACGCCCCCGCCATTATCTATAGATGAAAAGAAGGTATAAGGTTACCGAACATCCATGGAACGAATCGAAGTTATTATCCGGAATCCGGTTCACAGGCTCCAACGCCCCGCTCATAGAACTTGGGAATGGCGCTCAGAAGGTCCATGAATGCATGATATCGCGGTGATACTTCATATTCATCCAGGGGAAGGGTGAACAACGTCACATCATTTGTCCACTTCGTATCTCTTCCGAAGACAACCTCCGGGTGATTTTTCCACGAACAAGGTATCCAGGACCGATGTCATTCCACGCAAAGTCCGGCCGCAGGTCTGGTTGGCAAGGATGAAAATGACTGATGTGGTTCTGTGGAAAAAATATATCGCTGGATCCCTTCCTGTGAAAAGGGGTTATCCGGTATCTGCCAGGGATGCTGACACTTCACGAACCCCTTCAGGACATTAAAATGATCAACGTCGCGACAACAAAACCTAAAATGGCAAGGGTTTCTGGAAGAGCTTCAAGAATAATGATGACACCGGCAGTTTCCGGTTTCTCTGCTACCGTACCTGCCCCGGCTGCACCGATTCTTGATTGTGCCCAGCCACACGCAATTGCACCACCAAAAAAAGCAATGCCTGCCCCAATAGGTACTGCCCAATCTACCATCAAATCACCCCTTCATTCCCTGGTATAATCATGTACTACGCCATGTTCACAACCTGATTCCGATGATGTGCTGCCCCCGTTATACAGTCGTGAAATGCGAGCTGTCTCCTGATGGGTCTGACTCCACTATCCTCAAACGACAGACGATCCTGGATCCTGGTTAATTGATAACGCGGAGGCTTTTTGCAGGGGGAAATTTTTCTGTCATCTACCACTTCCTTCAGCGTCGTGTGTCACATGAAAAACAGAGACACTGTTTTTTTCTGTCTCTTATGGGTATCGATAAGTGCTAAAAGGTCACTTGCAATCGTAAATATATCCCGTTATATATAGTATTATCGATGAATAATATATCTTAAAAAATATTTTAGAATTGTTCCCGGTTTACAACCGGTTCTGTGACAGGCAGGGAACAACAACTTCAGTCAGCATCTTTTTGTCAACAGAATGAAAGAATTAGTTATCCATTATTAATACAGGACAGGGTCAAAAATGGATGTAATCGAAGCAGAGGAGGGAACGACACGTTTTTTTGTCCCACGCCAGGACTCGGGTCATGCCTTCCCCCCCGGGACGGGCCGCATCTTCTATAATCGGCGGATGGAGCTGAACAGGGATGCAACGGTCCTCCTGGCATCTGTCCTCAACCCCCGGGAATACCTCGATGCCATGGGTGCCACCGGTGCACGGGGAATCAGGGTTGCGTCAGAATGCGGAATTCCTGTGACCATCAATGACCGGGATCCGGAAGCCGTTGAACTCATCCGGAAGAACGCAGCCCTTGCAGACCTGCAGGTTGAAGTAACCGGCATGAATATTCATACGCTCCTCTCCTGCCGGCGGTTCGATGCCGTTGACCTCGATCCTTTCGGTTCTCCTGCACCGTTCTGTGATTCCGCCATCCGCGGAACCCTCCGCTACCTGATGGTCACGGCCACCGATACCGCACCGCTCTGCGGCGCCCATAAAAAAGCGGGTATCCGCCGTTACTTTGCGCACCCGGTCAACACCGAGTACCATGCCGAGACCGGCCTGCGGACCCTGCTTGGTTTCGTGGTCCGGGAAGCGGTGAAGTACGACCGCGGTATCCGGCCACTCTTCTGTTTCTCCCGTGAACACTATGTCCGGGCCCATTTTCTCCTGGAAAACGGGGCCGGGAGAGCCGATACCGCGGTTGCCCGGATCGGCTACATCCACCAGTGTACCGGCTGCCCGGACCGGACCGAGCAGCACGGGATTCTTCCCGTGTGCGGGCCGTGTCGTTCCTGCGGGAGTCCGACCGTCCCCATCGGGCCCCTCTGGCTGGGACCTGTCCAGGATCCCGGAATCCTAGCTGCGATGCTGGACCGGCTGCCGGACCATGTCCTGAATACCGGGCGGGAACTTGGATCCCTCCTCCACACCCTTCGGGACGAACTGCCTACATCCTCGTTCTACGATTACCATGTCCTCGCGAAGCGGGGGAAGGTCTCGCCACCCCCCATCGATGAGGTTATCGCAGGGATCCGGGACGCAGGATTCCGGGCAGGAAGGACCCACTATTCCGGGACGGGTATAAGGACCGATGCACCCTGGCAGCTGATCATGTCCGTGCTGACCGGAGAATAGGACGGAAAACTATCCTGTCGATCCGAATATCGATGCTCCCCCGCTTTCGACACGGGATGGTATCCTCCCGAGGGGAAGCCATGGAGCGGAAAGAGTGGACCTGAGTCTGCAGGCTTGAATGGTAAAAAAGAGTCCGGGGCGGATCTATCGTATCCCGGGAATGGCCTGGCAGGTGACGAAAAAACCTTTCGGGAGCATCAACCTGTACATTCAGGACAGTTTTTCCGCTACGAACGTCTGAATACCAAAGGGAAACAAAAACTCAATGCTCGATGATGATGGTGACCAGGTCGCCTTCTTTCAGGTGGTGTGGCAGTCCAACTCTCTGTCCGGGATGTTTGACCGAATGCCCCCACACCCGGGCATACCGGAACCGCTCGACGAAGTCCCGGTGGAGTTTCCGGCAGACGTCCTCGATGGTGCTCCCCTTCCGGATGATCAGCGGTTCCTCGAGGTCGGCCGCCTCGCTCTGGGGTTTCAGGTACACCCGCATGAACCCGAGCGTATCGTAGATTCGGTCTTTGAGCTGCCCGATATGGAATCCGGTCTGGGCAGATATCATCACCGGGTTGAAAGAGAACCTGCTTTTGAGATCCGCAATGATCTCCTCTCGTTCGCTCTCCTCGACGAGATCGATCTTGTTCACGACGATGATGGCCGGTACATAGATGCGATTTCCGAGCATTGCATCGATGACCTCGTCCTGGGTGGCATTGCCCCTGATCAGGATGTCGGCGTTCATCATCTTGTTTTCAGCGAAAATGGACCGTATCTCATCGGTATCGAGATCGAGGGTCCCGACGGAACTCACCCGGACACCCCCGTGCGAGGTCTTCTTGATGGTGATATCCGGCCTGGGCCTGTTGATCCTGATCCCGGCATCGTAGAGTTCTTTCATGAGCACGTCGACGTGGGAAGAGTTGAAGACGTCGACCAGCATAACGATCATATCAGCGCTCCGCACCACGCCGATGACTTCCTTCCCTCGGCCCTTTCCCATTGCCGCACCGGCGATCAGTCCCGGGATATCGAGAATCTGGATCTTTGCACCCTTGTGATCCATTGCACCCGGAACGACGGTGACCGTGGTGAAGGCATAGGCTCCCACCTCGCTCTTGGTCCCGGTCAGTCTGTTGAGGAGCGTACTCTTCCCGGTTGACGGAAACCCGACCAGCACCACCGTTGCATCGCCGGACTTTTTGACCGAGTAGCCTTCCCCGCCGCCGGCCGACCTCATGGCACGGGCGACGGCCTCGTCCTTCATCCTGGCGATCTTTGCCTTGACCCGCCCGATATGCTTCGCCGTGGCCTTGTTGTAGGGCGTCCGCTGGAGTTCCTCTTCCAGCTCCCGGATCTCGTCCTCAAGGCCCGCCATTGTTCTAAACCTATAGTGCGGGCAGAAATACTAACTTATCGTTGCCGGTCAGGTGGTACGACTGCCGGGCCCGGTGAACGCGGTTCCGGCCGGAACATACCGGCCTGAACCTGAAACGGCAATAGCCTGCCGGGATTTTCCCCGGGCAGGACCGAAAACAACAGATTTAAGTACGAACATTACGAATATAATAGAGCACCTGCTGCTATAGTGTAGTCCGGCCAATCATGCGGGCCTCTCACGCCCGCGACTGGGGTTCGAATCCCCATAGCAGCACTTTTCATTCGCGGTGTTATTCCTGCTTTCATGGTGAATCTATACGGAATAGCCTTTAAAATAAATCTTATTTGATTCCTGGAAACGAAATTCAATTGAATAATGCGTCATTATAAAAATTAGCGACTTCTTGATGATGACATTCCGATAACGATCAATGACATTATCACTCCAAATGCAAAACTCATTGCGACGGTCAATGCATAACTCCTTTCGACATATGTAGACGAATAGTGCTCTAAATAAACAAGCAATGCATATCCGAACCCGAGACCTGCCAAAACACTTTCAATTAAAACCCAACTAAATTTATTCATATTCTTCTCTCTCCATTGTCAATCTATTAAGTTTTACATGGTTAATGCTCCGGAATAACAGCACTTTATCATACCGTATCACGACTCAACAAAATACGATATGGGAATAAAATGGTACGTAGGTAAAATTCTATAGAACCCCATGGTAACCGTCGTAATTCTTTTTTCAATTCCTCAACTTCTTCTCTGACATAATTTTGTTTTTAAAAAAATGGACCGGGATGCTGTCCCGGGTTATTTTCCTTACCGTACCATTCCGGACTCGTAGTGCATCAGTTTCTCAAAGAGCGTGATTGCACCATCAGCGGTTGTCTCCTCACTGAATTCTATGCGTTCGTAGAGGGACTCGGGGTTAAAGCCCTGACCACTGCTGCGGCCTTCCTGGATCAGCACCTCCATGTATGCAGATGCCATGCCGACGGACGGCACATCCGATACAAGCTCGGAAACACGGATATCATGGTTGAGCTCAACCGGGTGGTCGCTCGACGGCATGACGAACCGGTCGGTGGTGGTGGTCCTGACGTTGGCAACAGTCATATCAATGGTACTGCCCGCTTCGGCCCGGTTACAGAACATCGGGAAGCTCGTGATGGTAGCCGGAGCAAACGGACAAATCACGTAGTCCTCCGTGTTCTCATCATACCCGGCGCCATCGACCATGATGTTGTCGCTTGAGACGACGTATGCACCATCAATGCCGATAAATGCGATCTGCTTGGTCGCCTCGATATTCCACTGCCCGCTGATCTGGCCGGATGTCTCGACATCCATCTCCTTGTCATAGAGCATCAGGCCGACTCCCTGGGTCTGGGTGTCCTCGGTGTAGGTGGACTCATAGATCTCACGCTGGTCCCAGGGGTCTCCAAGAATTCCGGGCAGTCCGCCAGGATACGTGGTAATCCTCCACTGGAGCTCGGTCGCAGAGGCGAAATTGCCGACCACATTTACCGACGTGGAAGTGACGACTCCCTGGGTCTCCGGTACCGGGGGTATACCGCGGTCTGCGACCGCATACCCGGCAACGAGAGCCAGGATGATGATAACAAGTGCGAGTTTTTTCATTACATCCCTCCCTTAACCATGCTGATGTTCATCAGCATGAAAGGGAAAAGAATCGAGGGGGCAATATAATTTTCGTTTTAATTGTTATCCGGGTTCTGAATCCAAAGATATAGGGTATTAAATCTTGAATCCGTAAAATCCCTTTGATAAAGAGTTAGTATCTCAAAAAGGCATAGTATGAGGAAGATTCTGATGGGATTCTCAGTTCCCTGCATGCATGAAGAGAGATCCGGTACAATTCAGGCCGGAAACGAAAAATTTCATACTGATATGGCGCTTTTGAATTCGGGGAATCGGGAAACCATGAAAAAATTATGGTATCTTCTTCTTTATTTCAGCAGCTTGAGAGCTTCTTCTGATTCCATGACAGGATGCATTTCGATATAACCAAGATCGCTCCAGCCGCTGCTCGCTTTGAGAAGAGCTGCAGGATCGGTGATTTCTACCAGCCTGAAAACCAGATTTGTCTCAAGTGCGACCCATTCTTTCACTATTTTTCTTCCAGGATGATGAGTCTCCTTCGTTCGCATCTGCATAACTTCTTCTGTCTTTCCCGGTTCCCACTGGAACATGGTCATGAATAGCATGGGATACCTCCACCTCTCACCTACCCTCTCATTTCGGGATAGGTTGCCGATAAATATTCATTAAATTATATATAAATCCTTGGAGTAAACGATTGAACCGGGAATTGATGGTATTCTCGTAATACTGAAGAGGCAAAAGAATAAAACCGCGAATGAAAGTGCCGATATGGAGATTTGAATCCAATCAAATCAATTTTTAATCAGGTAACAATCAACTGTGTATTCTTTAAAAACTACATCCTCCTCTCCCGGCCCTCCTTCACACCGCCGGGTGCACCTGTACCCCGAATCAGGAACATTCCATAGGCCGCAAGCACCACGCCAGCGGAAATCGTCAGGGCTAGCTGCAGGGGGGTCTGCACCGGGACGACAAGAGATCCGAGGGAAAGCAGGGCGGTGAAGTTCACCAGGGCATGGATCAGGATCGGAGGCCAGATCGTGCCGGTCCTGACCACGAGAGCCGCGAGCGTGATGCCGATGCCGAAGGCGGCGACGGTGTTGGCGATCGCGAACAGGGGATCCCATAATCCCCCGAATGCATTCAGGACGTGGGGAAGGCCGAAAAGGACAGCGGAAACGACGACCGCAATCCTGGTTCCTGCCGGGAGCAGGGTCTGCAGGATGAGTCCCCGGAAGAATGCTTCCTCGGTCCATGCAACGATGAGGGAGAATATGGCGAACATTGCGACCTCATGCCATCCTGCTGCCGAAACTCCCTCGGTGAGGGAGACGAGAGCGACTGCTGCCGGCAGAAGGTAGAGAAGGAGATCCTGCCGCCGGCCCAGGCTGCTGAACCCTGCCCTGGCCCACCATCCAAGCCACGACAGGAGCACGACGGCCCCCGCTCCAATGAAGAGATACGAGAGCATCAGGAGGCCAAGAGGATCCCGGATGAGGGATCCGGCGACTCCCCCGCCGAGAATCGAGAGGAGAAAGAAGAGGAGGAGAAAGAACACCGCACCCGGATACGGGCTTCGGGAGGGTACCTGGTCCATCCCTGCAGGAAACGGTTCGGGCATATCCATGAGCATTCTGATCTACCGGGAGTTAAAGAGCAGGGTTCGGGAGAATGTCCGGAGGGGTCGATGACCAGGAACCCTGAACCAGTAAAAGATACCCCTGCGGGATACCATCATCATCGGGAAATCCTCCGGCCCGCGACTTCCATCCGGGCCGGTTCGCAGAAAGGTTTAAATTATCACCAGCTTCTCTGGAATACGAGGGAAATCCTATGGTATCACCGAGTAAACCCGGGATGACATTCCCCAGCGTTGTTGACCGTGCCTACCGGGAATACAAGCGGCACCTGAAAGTCACCGACATCATGAGTCGTGATGTTGTCACCACCACGACAGAGACCACGATGAAGGAAGCGGCCCGCACCATGGGGGAGCTGCGGATCGGGAGTCTCGTAGTGGTGAAGTACGGAAGACCTGTGGCCATTGTAACCGAGCGTGACCTGCTCTCTACCGTCCTTGCAGGAGGCCTGATCCTGGAAGAGACGGCCGTTGAGCAGGTCATGTCCTATCCCCTCATTACCATTTGCCCGAACACCGAGATACGGGAGGCGGCACGAACCATGATCCGGAAGAAAGGGCGTCTTGTCGTTTTCGAATGCGGCGAGATGACGGGGATCATCACCGCTGCAGACCTCATCCGGGAAATGCCTGACGCACCGGAATCATCCCTGACCGTCGATGACTATATGACAAAGAGAATCATCACCGCGGATGAGAACGAGACCGTCGCCGACTTGGCGGTGGTGATGGGGCAGGGGAGAATCGGGAGCGTTATCGTCACCCATGACGGGATGCCGGACGGGATTTTCACCGAGCGGGACCTTCTCTCAAAATTCTTTGCGCAGGGTCGATCCCTTGACACTCCTGTCGGAGAGGCCTGCTCTTCCCCGCTCATCACCGCCCCGGCCGGCATCAGCATCCACGAAGCGGCCCGGATCATGGCCGGGCGCCATATCAGGAGATTGCCGCTCACCGGAAAAGGTGGTTTTGCCGGGATTATCACGGCCCGGGACCTGGTCGAAGGATATGCAGCGTGATTGCGCGGGGCCTCCGGCCCACCCCCGTGTTATTTGCCGCTGAACAACCGGTTCTTCCAGGCGACCGTTCCGATCCGGGTCGGGGAGCGGACTGCCGGATGCGTGGCGCGGAACTGTATCTCGCACACGGAGAGCCGGGACTGACGCAGGGATTCCTTCAGGCCCCGCCCATGATTCCCCCGACCCGCACCAGTTCGATGGTGTTCGCCGGGCAGGCAAGCACGCACCGGCCGAGGCCGATACAGCAGCTGTCATCGGGCCGGTACATCCCGCCGTGCTGTTGTCTGATGCAGTGCTTCCGGCAGAACCTGGCACAGGTTCCGCAACGCTGGCAGAGAACCTCGTCGATAACGGGGCGATAGGCGCAAAAACCGCAGACACTGGTATAATCGGCCTCAATGAGCAGGGATTCCCCAGCCGGTGAGTTTTTCCTGACCTCCCATGAAATTTACGATTGGAACCCGAATCCGGTGCAGGAAGCGGTCCCGGGGATCCCATACGTCCAGCTTCACGGATCAACCCGGCAGATCGCGTACTCAAACAGGTAGCTTCCGGCATCAAAAATTTCTTTATCCTTTCTGATAAACCCGAGCTGACATGCACCGATCACGGCTCTTCCTGCTGCTGGTATGCACGGCAGTGCTGATCCTCTGCGTACCCGGCGCTGCATCGGCGCACGGTTCAGCCGCGGGAAGCGGAACCGCGGGATCAGACGCTGTCGGACCTTCCGGTGCTGCCGGCCCGGAATCATCCGGACCTTCGGGTTCCGGTTCTTCCACTTCTTCCGCGGACCCCGGAGCCCCGGCGGGGGCCATGGCTGAAGGAACGGCGCCGGGGAACGATGCGAACGGGGGGATGGGATCCGGCATCCCGCAACCGGGAGAAATTTCCGGAGATACCGGCAGAGGGACGTCCGGGCAGCAAGATTCCGGGCCGTCCCCGGACCCCGGCCAGGGAAGGGGATCACCCATGGATTCCGGCGATGGAGGCGATGACCGGGTGTCAATACCGGGCCCGGGTGAGCCGGCCGGATCGGCCCGGATGACGGAAGCCGGTTTCATGGATGAACATAAGGTGGAATCCGCCGGTCCGGGTGCAGGTGCAGGCGCGGATGTGCCCGGCATGGTACAGAGGAATTCCGGTGATGACCGCGGATCCGGCCAAGCCGGAAATATTGGTCCTTCGGCAGGAATCGCTGTTGTTGGTGCCGCCGGCGGATTGGCATGGGGTTCCGATACCATGCAGGGGTTCGCCCGGGGAGATGGGAGTTTCGGGTCCCCTGCGCGGGAAGGGGGTCATGAGCC
This sequence comes from Methanomicrobiales archaeon, assembly GCA_013415565.1. Taxonomy (GTDB): domain Archaea; phylum Halobacteriota; class Methanomicrobia; order Methanomicrobiales; family Methanospirillaceae; genus UBA9949. The sequence continues at coordinate 8,843 of JAAEET010000020.1, read as the reverse complement.
CCCCCGGGACCCGCACCGGGATACGGCCCATCGGAATGTCCCCCCGGAAACTCCGGCCAGGATCGAGCCGGAGAATTCCGGGTCCCCTTCCAGGTCCAAGGGGAAACGGGAGGAGGAGCAGGATAGCCCGTCGGCACCCTATCCGTGGGGAGAACCTCCCCGTGACCCCGGTTCTGTTCCTGGAAAAGCATTATTTTTCATATTTTCCCTGTTCGGATTCAGGAGAATCAGGAAAAAGAACGTGCTTGAAAACGACTGCAGAAAAGCGGTGTTCCAGGCAATTGCCGATGCACCCGGTATTGATGCGGTCTCGCTCTCCCGGAGACTGGAGATGAATATCAACACGCTCCGGTATCACCTGACCCAGCTCCTTGTCTTCGACAAGATCACCTATCTTGCGCGCCCTGGAACGGTCCGCTACTACCTGAACCAGGGGATGTTCTCCCCCTTTGAACAGATCTTCCTCCACTATCTCAATGCGGGAACCGCCGGGCGCATCATCATGCTGGTATCCGAACGCCCGGGCGTATCGCGAAAAGATCTTGCGGAAGTCCTCGGGATAACCGGCCCTTCCGTAACCCGGCACATTCAGGAGCTCTCATCGGAAGGTATCATCAGGAATGAACCGGATGGAAGAGCCAACCACTATTATCTCACCGATGCGGCTGCTCTGCTGCTCACAAAACTCCAGGTGATACCGTCCGGGAGGGCAGCCAGGGCTTCACCAGCCCCGGGATAACTTCATGGAGACGGCCCCGTCTGCGTTCCTTCGGCCGGGGGATAGCGGCAGGGAATTCAGGGCTTTAGCGGATGCTTTCTGCAGGGACGGCACCTGTTCATCTGCCGGTCCACATCCTCATTCACGATCATCTGGATCTGCTGAATGAGGCGTTGGCCGATAACAGCCGAATCCTCTCCTGTCTTCTTCGAGATTTCCCGGGAAAGGCAGGGGATGACCTGGTCATCGAACCGGAGAGGCATTCCGGTTATTTTCCAGAGGGCATACTCGAGCTCCTCTTTGAGCGTCGGACGCATTCATCTCACACGGGGGGAAACCATAAAAAAATGCGGTTTTATGGATATTAAGCAGGGTATATTTTAAACCTGCGGAACCCCGGACGTTCCTTCCTGATCGGAAACGACCGTTCGTGTGCCGCAGGGATATTCCGTTTAAAATCCCCCGTGATTTTCTTTTTTATTTACGTAAATATTCGCAATCAGAGGAATACAGATGGCCCGGGGAAAAAAGTGATTATTTCAGACGATCTCGTAGTTCCGTTCAACCACGAAGGAGTCGATAATCCGCTGGGCATCTCCCTTGTTGATCGAAAATACATTCTCCCAGTTTGAGAACGGCCCGGTATAGCTGATGATGTACCCCTTCTTGTCGATGAGGGTATAGTACTGCATGTAGCTCCGGTCGGGATTCCCCCGGTCATCCCTCGTATAGAACTCGATCTGGTAGGCACGGTTGCCGGACAGCATGCACGATGCACTCCTGCTGGTCGAGGTAATGGCGTACTCCCTCTGGAGAGACGCCACGGCACTGTTGAAGTACTCCTCGAGGTTGAGAGTCTGGGGATCCCGATCGATATCGAAAGTCATGGTAGCTATGTACTTGTAACACTGGGCGCTGATGGGGTCGCATTCGGTTTCGGGAGGAGCGGTCAAAACCACCATTCTTGACGGCGATCCGGTCGCCCCGTCGTTCAGCTCCCAGGTTACCGGATACCTGAAAGAGAATGCATATTTTTGACTGGAGTATTTCGTCCATCCGTCCGTTGTGGGCGTGGGTGTCGGAACCGTCGTTTCCGGGGTGATGACCGGGGTCTCCACGGCGGTATCCGGTATATCATCTTCCGGCACGGTATCGGGAGAAAGGTCCGGTGATGAATTATCGCTGGCAACCGGCTCAGGATAGAGGAGGGCACGGTGGACTATCCCGTTGATATCATGGTCCAGGGAGGAATTGTCGGTGAATACGAGATATATATTGGCACAGAGTGATAATGCCAGGATGATTGCGAGCACGTGTTCCCTGTTCATAAGCACCTCCCAATTTGGGATCGGGTTGGTATATACACGTATTTAGGCCCTTATCACGTTTAAAATATGACTATTACGGAAAGGGGCATCCTGCGGATCCTGCCGCCTGCCCCAACGCGGATAATCAATCTTTGATCAAAATAGCCCCGAAGATGGCGAGAAAGATGCCGATGATGACCGCAATGATACCGATGGACCCCTTCACCACCGATATGACTTCAGGAAGGAATACCCATATCCCGTATCCGCCGAGACCCAGGAGCAGAATCCCCCCCACGAGACTTGCAAGGCCTGTTTTATCCATTTCATTTCCTCCGTTACCTCACTATATCCTCTTCTGGGTTACATAAGGGTATTGCTCGGAAGAAAAACAGGTTTCTGATGTTTCTGGCAGAACGATGGTGTCCGGGGACGGGAGCAGGTAAGGAGAGCGCTAACGCTATTCCTCCATGGTCGCATAGACCTGCCGGAAAATCTCCCGCGTCTCAAGTCCTTCTTCGCGGGAAAGCTTCTGGATGGCGAATCCGACATGGACGAGGACAAACTCGCCGATATCAACATCGACCAGGTCAAGTCGCACTTCCTGCTGCAGGTCCCCGTAATCGACTACCGCGATATTCCCTTCTTTCTTCCCGATCACTTCAGCAGGCACTGCAATGCACATGGCTCAAGTCTCCTTCAGGAAATATCGCTCTCTCATGAGATAAAAGGACTGATGCAGGATGTTTCTTTCATGGCGTGGACGCGGGCTGATTCCGCGAAGCGAGCCCTACCGTTGAGCTGGATGGAACCCGTAAAAGAGAGACGAGCCTGAAAAATAGACTGGTTTCAGGCTCCACCCGGTTCAAACCAGTCTGGAAGACCGAACGGCTGCTGCTGAAGACTTGCGGGCCATACGATTACCGGTCGTACCGCCTGCTCGGTCTCGTTCCACAGGAGCTGTTCCATATACAGCTCAAATTTGGACTCGCGGAAGTCGGGTGTGAAGGTGATGGCCCCGCCCTGCATTGCCTCGATAATCTCGGGCATGTTCAGCGTCTTCAGCGCATCAATCACCGCAGGTTTGTCCCTGGTTCCTGCATTCTCCACTGCCTGTTTTATAATGTAGACTCCCTCGTATGTCGAGGCCCCCATCATGCCGGGGAATCCTCCCCACCGTGTGTTGAAGCTATCCTTGAACGCCGCTATATCTGGTGAGAGTGGTCCGGGCGGAATGACATAGGGACTGAAACGGGATTCTATGATCGAATATTCACCATACTGCCCGATACCGCTGTAGTAATCAGGGTCATCATTGCATTCCACGGCAAGGAATATGGCGTTCATGCCGACATCCCGCCGGGCCTGGATGATCATCGGGATCTGTTCGTTCAGGAACGCTGCCGGATAGACGACATCGGGACCGGCAGCCTTGATCGAGGTGAGAACTGTCCGGAAGTCGGTCTCCCCCATTTTAAAGGTCTCATTGGCAACGATAATGATCGGGAGATTCTCCGTTTGGACGGTTGCGAGAACCGCACTCTCCACTCCCTTTCCATACGGACTGTCCTGGACGAGCAGTGCCAGTCTGAGCGGGCGATTGTCAGGGAACCCGAATTGTTCGTTGATCGCAGGCCTGATGATCTCACTGGCAAATAACGTGGTCTGACGCCCGTAATCATCAGTAGTCGGACAATGGTGGAATATGCTGCTCGTATCGACATCGGTCCGGTGCGTGATAACCGGACTGGATGCACCCGTCACAATATAGGGGACACCATTTTCCGAGACGATGGATTCATGGGCAGAAACCACCGCACTTGAGAAACCCCCGACCAGGGCATCCACCTTATCTTCGGTGATCAGCCGGGTGACTGCTTTCTGCCCGCCTTCCCGCGTTGACTCATCGTCTCCCAGGATTACGGTAACGGGGATGCTCTTGCCGAGATCTTTGACATAGACCCCACCGTCAGCATTGATTTCTTCTGCTGCAATCACCGCTGACTGCCAGATGTCCTTTCCTGTGGTGCTTGCTGGTCCGGTCATTGAAGCAACAACACCAATCTTCAGTTCATCGCCTGCCTCGGGCTGGGAGCATCCAGCGAAAAGGAGGCCGGCAAGCAGGATTCCAATGAATATGATGTTCCTGTCCATCATCGGCACCTTGCTATGCTAAGGCATAGCAAATACCTTATTCTTTTCTCTCTGAGATCACGGGATGCAGCAATCGTGGCATTCGTGGCAACGATTGTGGTCGGGACCGGGGATCCGGTATGGAGATATCCCGGACGGGGAATAAAAACGGAGTCCTTTTATTATTCAACGGTGATGTGCACGACCTTCTTTCCGGGGAGAAGGTCTTCGGGAGGCACACTTGGATTGATGATCACGATCTCCGGGGTGGCAAACAGGCGGAGTTCCACGCCGAAGTTGGAGGTTCCGATCCCGCGGGTCACGTAACAGAATCTGTCGTTCCGCTCATAGAGACCGGATAGTTCCTTGCCCGGGAGAGGGGTTCCCTGGGGGAGGAACTGGCCGCCGTGGGTATGCCCGGCGATGACGAGGTCGGCATCCCAGTCGGCTCTGCAATCCGGTTCGTGGATCATGTAGAGGACGAAGGCGTCCGTCTCCGGGATCACCGGTGGATCCGCCATCCCCGCCCAGCCGTCATCCACTCCGACCAGAAGGAGATCGGTCCCCTCCAGGTTGAGGGGAACATACTCGTTCCTGAGCACCGTGACACCATTTTCCTCCAGGGCACCGACCACCTCTTCGGCATATGCGAGGTCGGTCGTCCCATCCCGGAGACAGGTGACATCATAGCCCTCAGCATCGAGACATGCCGAGGATACTGCGCTATGCTTCTGCACCCAGCTCACCCCGTCAATCCCTGACTTATAATCATGGTTGCCGAGGATCGCGTAGACCGGGGCATCGATCCCGCTCCAGACCTCCTGGAGATGCAGGTCCTCCCCGTCCTTATAAACAAAGTCCCCGAGGATCAGCACCATGGAGGGATCGAGGGCATTGATCTCGTCCACCACCTCCCGGGTATGATCGATATTCTCCTCGCGGAGATGGGGGTCGGCGATGACGACGATGTCATTCGGGGCTCCGTCGATGTATAGGACGGTGATCTCGGAGCTCTGGCCCTCCACGTATGCAAAGCCCAGCGATGCATTGAGGAGGCCGAGAAAAACGATGATGGAGAGAAACCGGTACCTCCCGATTTTCGGGAGTATCGGTGCTCTGAGATCCAACCCCATGAATACCTCTGAATTGAACAGGATGGGTTAAAATAGTAGGGGTCAGGGCATCCGGATCCCGCCGGGTGCTCAGGGAGCCCCGCCCGATACATACCCGTAGTGAAAAGGAAATAAAATCGAAAATTCGGGCTCTTTTTCCTTCCGGAACTGCTGCAAAACCGTATCAGACCCGCGGATCTGATCGCAACGGATCCCGGCCCGGAATCATACCGCTCCGGCCGGTGATTTCGTGATTTTCCGGATTGGCTCGCGCATTGTCTCCAGGTCCGACGGCGTTGCCGAACGTCCTACCGTGCCATGACGATAAGGACAACCAGCAGTGTGGCGATGAGCAGCAGCCGCATTACCATAACGTGGGCGTTGAAGATGGTTATCCGTGAAGAGTCGCTCATGGTACTTCACCCCCTGTCAGTTTGATAATCTTCCCCTGATCTTACCGGAGATCAGGGAGTGCCATATCTGTTCCAGGCCGGTATTCCAGGAGATCCCGGCCCGGAGCATCAATGGAACCTGAAGCGGCCGATGAAAAGATGTTATGCGAACCAGGTCAGCGCAGCCGGATTGCACGGCAGGGCCTGTTCTACAGTGCGTGGCAATGATGAGCAGCAGCGGGAGACGGCGGTCTTTACCCCGGATGTCCGGCAGGAAACACATTCGGCCGTTGCTGCAGGAGGGGGTATTCTGAAAAATGGCTATCGCTTCAGGAGCATGGCGGTGACCCACCTTCACGGCAGAGGATAAACCGGTTGAAATTCTCCAGAACCAGGGTGCTGAACAGAATCTCCTTCATGCTCTGGTCGCGGCACGCGATCGTGTCCATCCTTACCGTTATATCCCCGGATCCTGGATCCTCCTGCGTGATCTGGCGGGTGCCGGACAGAACCTGACCGGCTTGCGGATCCCTGAGCGATGAAAAGAACTCCTCCATCAGGGGCATGTCATCGATCGAATATCCGAACCATTCGCTGAAGGTACGGTTGAGATAGAGGCATTTCCCTTCAGGACTGAAGATAGTTGCCGGTAAAGGAATCAGGTCGGCGATCTTCCGGATCTGGGACTCGGCCTGCTCCAGCCGGGCCTCGGAAATTCTCCGCTGGAAGGCCATGGACGCCTGTCTGAGAAACTGATTGATGATCTCCTCGTTCCGGAGTGGCACATCCTTCGGGAGCAGAATGGCGACTTTCCCATACAGGCTTCCCTTCCAGATGAGTCCCCCGACATAGATTTTATCAATGCAGAATGCCTTTTCGATAGCCCTGCATATCTTTTCGGAGACCTCTCCCTGGAAGAATTCAAAGAGGCTGGAGACTTTCCGGCCGTCAATTTCCGGCTGGTGGAGCGTGAGGGTGTCGGTGAGATCCCGGATGACCTGGTCATGGGCTTTCTCCGTGACACCGATGAGTTCCTCTTCGATCATTCTGTAGACTCCATTCCGGGAAGGTACGCCTTTTACGAGCCGGGTCCTGAAGGTTATATCCCGGGGATTGAAGATCTTGACCAGGATGATTCCCGTGGGAACGAGCTCCTTCATTCCCTCACCGATCACGGCGTAGAGTTCCTCATCGTCTTTGAGCCGGATGAATTTCATGGCCGCCCGCGCGAGAAATTCCATATTGTGCGCATAGAGCTGTTCAAGCTGCTCTTTTTCATAGGCCTGGGTTATATCCTCGAGGATAACGGTGGTCCCTTTTCCTCCGTGCTCAAAGACCACCGGGATGATCTTTGCACGGTAATGGATGGATTGCCCTCCGGTCCGGTATTCGAGATGAGGGATGACCTCTTCTTTTTCAAGCAATCCCCCGGACGTTCCGGTCCATTCCTGGGGAAAGGTTGGGGGAATATCGAGATCTTCGATCTTCCGGCCCTGGATTTCCTCCATATTCCACCCGAATGCGGTCAGCAGCTGATCGTTTGCCTGGACGACCCTCTGGTTGGCATCAAGTACGAGGATGGCATCTTTGGTAAATTTCAGGAATGACGAGATAGGGATCCTCTGGGCAGAGCGGTAGACCTTGGCATTCCCGATAACTTCCAGTTCCACCCGTCCGGCAAGCTGGAGCCCCCCCAGGTGTTTGGCCACGGTATTCCTGGTAATATGTAATTTTCGTGAGATTTCGGAGATGGTCATTCCCCGTGGACGGGCTTTCAGCAGGCGCACGATGCGTTCAGCTGCTTCTGCATCCTGCTGCATCAAGGAGAGTTGCGCAGTGGATTAAATATCTTTTGGGAGATACGGGAAGGGAAAATCCGGAATCCTGTAAATTTGAAAAAGAGGGTGGCGACCCTTTGTCGTATCATTCTAAAAAATTAATTAAATGGATTAATTCCCTCCCAGATATGATGGAGGGTTACCGAAACGGTAGTTGTCTTGCCGGGTTCTACCATGACCGTCGTTGAATTAATTCGATACATTGATTTTCTTATGCTGATCCTGTGTGGTCCTGCAGGGACGTCAGGCACGGTCAGTGGAGTATAACCAATAAATGAGAAATCGAGGATGACCTTAGCTCCGGTCGGGCTGGACGTAATCACAAGCGTTCCTGTTCCCGTCGGCACCTGGGTTGGGGTTGTGGTCGGAACAATGGTGGGGACCAGGGTCGGCCCTGAAGGAACCCCCAATGCAACGGGAACCTCCAATGTCTGGCCGGGCAGGACCGTGACACTGGTCGAATATTCTTCGTAGCCGCTTCGGTACACCCTGAGCTGATGCGTTCCTGCCGGCACCCCGGTCATGGTTTTGGGAGTGATTCCCTTGAATATGCCGTCGAGAAAAACCATGGCTCCGCCCGGGGTGGATGTCACCGAGAGCGTTCCGGTCCCGGTTCCCGTCGGCACCGGGGTCGGGGCTGTGATCGGGGCTGTGATCGGGGCTGTGGTCGGAACGGGGGTGGGAACCGTCGTCGGTCCGGAAGGGTTCAGGGAAACAGGGACTGACACGGTCTGGCCGGGCAGGACCGTGACACTGGTCGAATAATCGTTATATCCGATTCGATACACCCTGAGCTGGTGCGTTCCTGCCGGCACCCCGGTTAGAGTTGTCGGTGTGATTCCTTTGAATACGCCATCGAGAAAAACAATGGCTCCGCCCGGAGTGGATGTCACCGAGAGCGTTCCGGTCCCGGTTCCCGTCGGCACCGGGGTCGGGGCTATGGTCGGAACGGGGGTGGGAACCGTCGTCGGTCCGGAAGAAGGGTTCAGGGAAACAGGGACTGACACGGTCTGGCCGGGCAGGACCGTGACACTGGTCGAATAATCGTCATATCCGATTCGATGCACTTTGAGCTGGTGGGTTCCTGCCGGCACCCCGGTTAGAGTTATCGGAGTAATTCCTTTGAATACACCATCGAGAAAAACCATGGCTCCGCCCGGAGTGGATGTCACCGAGAGCGTTCCGGAACTGGTTGTCGTCGGCACCGGGGTCGGGGCTGTGGTCGGAACGGTGGTGGGGACCGTCGTCGGTCCGGCCCCTGTGCTCCTGTAGGTACTCACCAGGGTTCCGGTATTGTCGTAGAGATACGCGGTATCCCCCTCGTCGTACCACATCTCTTCCGG
>JAAEET010000057.1 GCA_013415565.1 Methanomicrobiales archaeon | reverse complement strand
CTGAAAAACCGGACCCTTCGCGATTGGTACGACTGCGAACGCGATGCAACGGCAACGATCTCGGAAGGGGAGTCCCTCCTTGAAATGGCCAGGAGAACCGAGGAAAATCGAAAGAAGGCCGATCATCTGGAGAAAGAGGAGAGCGTTCTCTTCGGGAGAAGGAAGAAATTCTCGCTCGAGCTGGACATGATGCAGCGCCAGATACGGGAGGTGGACGGAACGATTGCTGTGCTCGAGGAGACCTGCCGGCATCTGGATCGGATTCGCGACCTCGATGAAGAGAGAAAACGCCTCGAAGACGGCAGACCGTGCCCGCTGTGCGGCTCCCCCCACCATCCCTATGCCAACGGCCGGATCCCGGAGATGAATTCGCAGGAACAGGACCTTGCCGGGTGGAAAAATAAACGCTCGGAGCTGGCCGATGCGTCGATATCGCTTGGAAAGACGGTTGTTCGAACAGAAGCGGAGATTGCCGAGAACCGGCGGAAACAGGAGGATCTCAGGCATGAGCAGGAATCGCTTGGAAAGACGATCGCAACAGGCCTTTCCCGGCTGGATCTCGGGCCGGATACTCCGGATCTTTCCCCGAGGATCGAACTCATCATCGGAGCCAGCCGTCAGGCTGCCGAAGAAGCGAGACTCGTTATCTCTGCCGCAGAGAATCAGGCGGATCTGATCCGGGACCACGAATCCCTCCTGCAGTCTGTCCGGAACGATCTGGAACAGATCCACCGTGATATGGCGGAATCCGGGGCTGCTGTCGGAGAGCATGAGAGCACGATAACGCGTCTGCGAACATCGCTGGAACATGAAGAATCGGACATGGAACGTGACCGGTCGGCCCTGAAGGAGAAACTATCGCCATATTCCCTTGAACTTACCGAAGACCGGGACATGGAGGAAATCCTGAACGAACTGACAGACCGGTGCAAAACCTACCGCAGCCTTGTCACCGCCAGGGAAAAAACTGCACCCCTGGTTACATCCTCCCGGGCCAGGCTGGATCACCTCAGGCACCAGATCGGGAACGTCGCGGACCGGATTGAAGAGCGGGACGCAGCGATCCGCACCCAGGTGGACGATCTCACCAGGAAGGTCACCGGGTGTGGATTCGCCGATTACCAGGCATTTCTGGATGCAAGAATCGGACAGGGCCAGTTTGAGGAGCTGGAAAGTCTCGAAATGGAAATTCAGAACGATGAAATCAGAATTTCTGCGCTTATACGGAGCAAGACCGATGAACTGGTGAAGGTCCGGGACGGCATCGAACCGGGCGTTTCACTCGGGGAGCTCGAGGAAAGTCGCGCGAGGCTTCAGAAGGAACTCGAGGAGGTACGGGAACGCCTCACCGCGATCCGTGTGGTTCTCGGGCAACACGAGGAGCATTCCCGTCACAGAAACGAACAACTGGCGCTGATGGATCAGCAGCGGATCGAGGCGGACCGGTGGGAAAGACTGGACCAGCTGATCGGTTCTCATGACGGAAAAAAATTCCGGACCTTCGCCCAGGGGATCACGTTTGATCATCTGATCCGGAATGCCAACCGGCATCTCAAAAACCTGAACAACCGGTATATCCTTGTCAGGACCGATGACGGACACCTCGATATGAATGTTGTCGATATGTACCAGGCGGGCGAGGTACGGTCGACAAAAAATCTCTCGGGCGGTGAGACGTTCATCGTGAGCCTGGCGCTTGCTCTCGGGCTGTCGGACATGGCCAGCAACAACGTGCGGGTCGATTCACTCTTCCTCGACGAGGGTTTCGGGACGCTCGACAGCGAATCCCTTGATGTCGCGATTGAAGCATTGATCCGTCTCCAGACTGAAGGGAAACTGATTGGTGTCATTTCCCACGTCCCTGCCGTAAAAGAACGAATTCCGACCCAGATTATCGTGGAAAAGAAAGCAGGAGGGATAAGCAGCCTGTCCGCACCAGGATGCTCTTTCAAGGCGGGATAACCATCCCGGGTCTCATGACGACAGGTTCCCGGATCCGGTTCCCGGCACCCGTGATGGCGGAGAACGAATCCACCATCGTCGGTTTCCGGGCGTGTGATTCGATCAGGGTATCCCGGCCCCCGCCGATTACGGTGGCCGTGACGTTTCGTTCTTTCCGGACCCCGGGTAATCGTCACTGGTGCCGGACCATGCCGGGGAAATCCTTCTGCCCCGGGTGATCAGCTATCTTATACTGCCCTTGCCACATTAGTATGGTGATAATGGTGTCCCAACGGGCTGTTGACGCAGTTTTTGAGAGTTTGTTTCTCCTGACCGATATTCGGGCCATGCTCCGCGAGACCGCTCCGCACCATGCCCTCTCCGGGAGCCAGCGCGAGCACGTCAGAGACCTCCTCTCCCGCCTCGAAGGTGAGATTGCCATCATCCGGGAGGATCTTGGCTGATGAAGTGCACCGACGAGTTCGATGTCCGGGATGTGGATGAGTGCTGCATCAATATCGATCCCATCCAGGTCGGCGGGCGCCTGACCGCCGATGCCATGAAAGCGGTTATCGCCTACGGTGACGGGTATTCGGTCTGCGACCAGTGCCGGAAACCCTTCCGGCTCGATTACATCAAGTCGCCACCAATCGACAGGTTCCACCGTGACCTTGCGGCATTCGTCAACATGGACGTTGCCCGGGTGGTGCCCGGAGCCCGGCGGGGATTCCAGGCCGTGACCGATACCTACGTCGGGAAGGGCGACCCGGTGCTCATCACCGCCCTCTCCCACTATACCGAGGTTCTCGCCATCGAAGGCAGGGGCGGGGCAATCCGCGAGATCCCGAAGAGCGCCGGAAATATCATCACGGCGGATGCCGCCGCCGAAACGATCGAGGCGGTCATCCGGGAATTCGGCCGTCCCCCGGTCCTCCTCTTCCTTGACCACTACGACTATCAGTACGGCAACTGTCACCCGGTCGCGGAGATCATCGGGGCAGCCCGGCAGTACGATATCCCGGTGCTCTACAATGGCGCGTATACCGTCGGGATCATGGAAGTCGACGGGAAATCGCTCGGAGCGGACTTCGTAGTCGGGTCGGGACACAAGAGCATGGCCGCCCCGGCGCCTTCGGGAATCCTCGCAGCAACCGCCGAGCGTGCGGCGGAAGTCTTCCGGACCACCGGTATCAAAACCGACGTGACCGGCCGGACCTTCGGGATCAAGGAGGTGGGGATGATGGGGTGTACCCTGATGGGGGTGACCCTGATGGGCATGATGGCATCGTTCCCCCATGTCCGGGAGCGGGTGAAACGCTGGGATAAGGAGCTTTCCAACGGGAACCTGGTGGTCGAGGCCCTCAAAGCCATCGATGGCACCGTTATCCGGAGCGAGTATCCCCGGAAGCACACCCTCACCCGGGTGGATACCATCAACTCCTTTGATCGCGTCGCAAAAACCCATAAGAAACGGGGATACTTCTTCTCAAGCGCCCTGAAAGAGCGGGGAATCGCCGGGATCATCCCCGGGGCGACCAAGGTCTGGAAGTTCAACACCTACGGCATGACCCGGATCCAGGCCGAATACGTTGCCGCGACATTCCGGGAGATCGCAGAGGAGAACGGTCTCCCGGTGAGCATCTAACGCGACGGCCGGCAGAAGGCGGAGACAAACCGCCCGACCACCCATTCGTTCCGGACTTCCGGGTGGAACATGACGCCGTAGACCGGCCGGACCGGATCCCGGAACATCTGGATGCAGCGGTCGGATTCGGCCAGGGTGACAAAACCGGGCGGCAGAGTACAGGCATTCTCATGGAGTTCATAGGCCTCGAAGGAACGGATGGCGGGGACGACCGGGTCGCCGGCCGTCACCCGGACCTCGGTCATTCCGATTTCTGGACCGGAGACGACCCTGCCGCCTGCCAGGAGGGCGAGGATCTCCATGCCGGCACAGATGCCGAGGACCGGGAGATCGGTCTCCGCGATCCAGGAGAATGATTGCGGGGTTTCAAGAAATCCGTTGTCCATGACCGGTGTCCCGCACAGGATGATCCCGTCGCATTCCCGGGCAGCCTCTCCCGGGGATCGGGTATGGTGCACAATCCGGTATTCCGACCCTTCCGCGTTGAGAATCGCGGCGATGGGAAGGACGAACTCTTCACGGGCAAGCGATCCCTCGCGGTAGCTGAGGTCGACAAGCACGATCATTTGTCCACCAGCCGGGCATCGGTGATCCGGTAAATCCCCCGGTAGTTGCGGTAGGCGGTCTCCGCCCGAACCACCTCGATCCGTTTCCTGAAGAACGGAGCGTCACGGACGAAGGTCTCGTATTCGCCCCCCTCTCCGGTCAGGGTTATCCGGTACTTCTCCGCGTAGTGAATGAGCAGTTCGAGGGCCCGGGCATCGATCCGCCGCCCCAGCCACGATTCGTCAAAGGGAGCGGAGAAGACCCCGGATACCAGGACATCGTACCCGTTCCCGATCAGGGCCCGGAGGTAGGCTTCCTGGCCGGTGTGCCAGAGCGGGTTGAAGCACCAGAGCGACCGGTCCCGGCAAAGACGCTGGATCCGGCTGGCCTGGTACACGGAGAGGATGGCGCCGGTCACCACCCCCGCGATCCCGTGCCGGTCCCGTGCGATGTCGAGCGCCCGCCCGAGGTCTGCCAGCTCCTCCTCCTTGTTCCCCGCACTTACGGTCTCCACCAGCGGGAGGGCCGCTGCTTCGGCCTGGAGGCGGACCAGGCCGATATTGGGGGTATGGAAGAGATAGCTCTCCTCGTTCTCGGCATGCACGGTGATCAGGCAGGCCACGTCCTCCCGCTCCATAGCCATCCCGCAGGAATAGATCGAGTCCTTCCCGCCCGAGCAGAGCACCCCGAGCCGCATGGTTGCTGGAGAGATCTTGGTTTCCGGATCCTTGAAGCTGATCACCTGGCCGGAAGGTTTTATGAGCGAAGGGCTCCCGTATTCCTCTTGGAGGCCTGACACATGCAAACTCTCGGACTGACCTCCCCGGCATTTGGGAATGGTGACCGGATTCCCGCACACCATGCCTGCACGGGTAAGAATGATTCGCCACCCCTCGCCTGGGAGGCCGCACCGGAAGGCACCGCGAGCCTGGCACTGATCTGCGAAGATCCCGACTGTGCGACGGGGACCTTCATCCACTGGATCCTGTATAATATCCCCCCCGGCACCACCAGCCTTCCCGCGGGCATACCCCACAAGCCCGTCCTTCCGGACGGGGCCGCCCAGGGCATGAACGATTTCGGGAAGATGGAGTACGGCGGCCCCTGTCCACCTCCGGGAAAGCCCCACCACTATTTCTTCCGACTGTATGCGCTGGACACCCTCCTCCACCTCAGGGCTCCGGTGACCAGGAAGAGCGTGGGTGCGGCCATGGAAGGACATGTTATTGCCAGAGGAGAACTGGTGGGGATCTTCTCCCGGTGACCTGGTATGGCATCAGGTTCAGGATCTGCGGTCCTTATGGCAGCGAGCGGGATTGCGGCCGGGATCACGGAGAGAGCGACATTTGCGGCCGGGTGCTTCTGGGGGGTCGAGGCGTCGTTCCGAAGGGTGAAGGGGGTCCTCTCCACGCGGGTGGGGTACACCGGAGGAACGACCGACCACCCCACCTACGCCGAGGTCTGTACGGGAAGGACCGGACATGCGGAGGCGGTAGAGATCACCTACGATCCTGCCGTGATCTCCTACCGGGAACTCCTGGATATCTTCTGGTCGATCCATGACCCGACAGAACTCAACCGGCAGGGGCCGGATATCGGCACCAATTACCGGTCGGCTATCTTCACCCATTCCGGTGAACAGAAGCGGCTGGCAGAAGAGTCGCGGGACCGGCTCCAGGCATCCGGCAGGTTCGTTTCACGGAGGATCGTCACCGAGATCGTCCCTGCGGGGATCTTCTGGCCGGCAGAGGAGTATCACCAGCAGTATTTCGAGAAACAGGGACGGTCAGGAGGATGTCATATCTGAAGGTGGCCGGGAAAGGGTGAGCCTGCTCATCCCCTATGGTCCACCCGGCACCTCCCGGGGGGCGATCTTCATCTCGCAGTTCCGGTCCCCCTGGCAGGCGCTCCGGACAAAACGGAGCGTGTAGTCAGGGTTCAGGGCCTCGACTGTCGCAATGCAAAAGGGAAGGCACCGGTTGAATACGGCCCCCGGTTTTCCCCCGTATTCCGATTCCCGCATCAGGAATGGGCAGCGCTTCACCATCAGGACCGCCCGGTCACCCTCGAATCCGGCCTGCTCAAAGGCGGTCTCCGGTCCGAAGAAAACGGTGGTGATGATCGCCAGGGTGGATGCAAGATCGCGGGCGGTTCCGACCGGAAGACCGGAGGCTGCCGCGAGGCTGTGCGCTTCCCGTGCCAGGGCAACCCAGACCTGCTGCTCCAGTCCGTCATAGTGCTCACCCGCCACGTCTCCGAAAGCGATATGGTACAGCACGGGAATGAGAGAAGCCATCCGGGCCGCTGCCTGCCATCGTGCATCCACGGGCAGAGGAAGTTTTGTCGCCATGGAGGATCAGGGAACATTCGGGAGGATCTGTCATATACGTCACGCCCCGTAACTCCTGCCTGCCCGGTTCCTGCCCACCGGGCTTCCGGTCCGCAGGTCCCTGGATACGCGGAGAGAAACGCTGTTCACCCGAACAGATCGTCACCGATCTCCGGCCGCTCTTTCAGCTCCTCGAACAGACTCTGCCCTTCCCGGGCAAGCCGGATCAGGGCAATCTCCTCGGGATACTTCTTGCCGGGATCGCGGTCAAGTCCGATCAACCCCATCCGTTCGAGGTAGAGGAGATTATCGTGGAGGAAATCGATGGGAAGCCCGATCCGTGCCGAGAGGGTCCCGGGAGTCACGGATCCCCCGAATTCACCGGCGAGAAGCCAGATGATCCATTCCTCATTGTTCCTGATAAACCCGGGTTTCTGTTCCATGCCTTCCCGCTCCTGATCAGGGTGGGATCGGCGATTTAAAAAACATGACGACGGATCTTCGGATCTCTCCTCGCCCGAGATCCTCCGGCAGTTCCCGCGGCAGGACAGGAGCGCACCCCCCGGGTTATCCCGCAAGCGCACACCGGAACGTCCACACCGATGGGATTCCCGGATCATCCGCACCGTCCCCGTCCTCCCAGCGGGTGCCCGTTGAGTGCCATACCTTGATGCCGGGAAAAAACCCACCCCATCTCCATGGGCAGGTATCCCTTCCTCATCTCCGTGCCGCACGGGGGGACCATCGTCCCGGAACCGGTCGCATCCCTGGTCGCGCTCAGCCCGGGCGAGCTCCGGTACTATAGTGATCCCTCGACGCGCCTCATCTACTCGTTCAGGGACCGGGTCGCCTGCTACCGGGATACCGAAATCTCGCGGATGATCGTGGATCTCAACCGCCCTCCCTACCACCTCCCCCCGAAACACCCGGACGGCGTGGTGAAGGTCAGGACTGTTCACGGCACCCCGGTCTTCCAGGGAGGTGTCACTCCTGAGATCACCCTGATCCACCAGCTGCTGATGGCGTACTATTTCCCTTACCATGCCGATCTCGACCGGCTGCTCGATCCCGGACGGATTGCACTCGCCCTCGACTGTCACAGCATGCTCCCGACCGGCCCGCCGACGCACCGTGATGCCGGCCGGCCCCGTCCCCTGGTCGGGCACCCTCTCCACCTGCCCGGCTGCGTGGATCACGGGCCTTGCCCGGGCCTTCCGGGAGGAGCTCGGCCCGGAGGCCGGGGTCGCCATCAACCAGCCCTTCTCGGGCGGGTTCATCACCAATGCCCACTACTGGCACCGGGGTATCCCCTGGATCCAGATCGAGGTATCACGGGCACTCTACGAGACCGGGTCCGATGATCCTGCAACCGCCGTGGCTGATCCCGGCCGGGCTCGGGACGCCGGCGCCCTTATCTGGACAGCCCTCGCCCGCTTCTGGGACGAACTGGCGGAAGAAGGTACCTGAAATCAGCCTATTCCTCAATACCGGGAGAGCTGTCCTTATGCATACTTTTTGCCGATGGTATCGTGAAATGGAACGTTGAACCCTGTCCCGGATCGGACTCCACCCAGATTTCACCACCATGCCGGTCGATAATCCTTTTGACGAGGGCAAGGCCGATGCCGGTACCGGCATACTGGTCCCGACGGTTGAGCTGCTCGAAGATAACGAAAATCTTCCGGAAATACTCTTCTCTCATCCCGATTCCGTTATCTGAAATTGAGAACCGGACCATGCCACTGCAGGATTGCGCAGAGACGTGGATTCGTGGTGGAACATTCTCCTTCCGGAACTTCAAGGCATTCCCGATGAGGTTCTGGAAGACGATCCCGAGCAGTGACCTGTCCATCCGGACAAGGGGAAGGGGATCGTGAGTGATTACCGCATCCACACACCTGCTCTGGGATTCGAACATGGCCAACGTTTCCTCCAGTACCACTTCGCTTGATGTTTCCTGCTGCCCAATCTCCTGCATGGACAAGCGTGAATACGCAAGCAGGTCTTCGATGAGAGCATTCATCCTGTTCCCTGCCTCGACGATATTCCTGATGTACCGGTCGCCGTTTTCACCTAATTTCCCCCCGTTCTCCACTTGGAGAAGCTGCGAGAAGCTCACGATAGCCCGGAGCGGCTCTTTCAGATCATGGGAAGAGACATAGGCAAAGCGTTCGAGATCATCATTGCTTCGTTTCAGGTTCTCGGCATATTCCTTCAGTTCCAGCTCGGAGCGCTTGCGATCTGAAATATCCAAAAAAATTTGTGCGAACCGGTTTCCCGGTGATACAGGAAATGCATACACATCAAACCATTTCCGAAGCGTCGGACTGTAATCCTCAAAATGTGTCGGCTTTCCGGTCCGGATCATCTCGTCAAACCGGGCGAGGGGAGGATTCATACGAGGGAAAACATCCGATATCCGACGGCCGATAATCATGCTTCGCGGGAGCCCTAACAATTTCTCGATAGCCGGATTAACTTCCAGGGCACGATAGTCGATGGGGAATCCGGACTCGTCATAGATCAAATCAGAGAGTGTATACCCCTCGCTCATGGAATCGAACAATGTGCGGAAGAGCACCTCGCTTTCCCGAAGTTCTCCCACCACTCGTCTGCACTCACGAACACACTGTTTGAGATCGGTGATTTCCTGCTGAAGTGCCGTGTTCTTTTCCTCGAGACTCGCCAATTGTTCGGGAACGGTCCGTCTCTGTTCTTCAGAGAGCGCTTCTACCCTTTCATCCTGGTTTCGGGAGTCAGAATTCTTCCGGGATAGGTTGTGTTGCGGCGACATCAGCACATCGAATACGGGTCCCTGATAATGATAGATTTCGTGTGAGAATAATGTTTTAGGGTGACCAGCTTTCGATGAAGGTTATCGCTCCCGGGTATCCCGGTAATTTCTGCCATGCCCAAACCTTATGTTCCGGGCAAACACGGAGGAAATATTCCTTTTTCCCTGTTTAAACAATACTTCTGGAAATTTTTTTCCACCAGTGCCATCGAGGCATTGGCATAGCAGTACCGGCACCCGTGCGGGCAGGTGCTGTAGTGGCCGATATCCTTGCTTGCCACACACCCGCACCATCGCCGCTGACCGGGGTCCTTCAGCTCCCGCTTCCGCTTCTCGTGGCCCTCCTCAGGGCGGAGGAATTCCATCAGCCGGCGGTCATGGGAGAATTCCCGGACGAGCGTGTCATACGAAATGCAGGCCCCTCTCCCGATCCCCCGGGCCGAGAGATCCGTTTCCTCGCCGCAGGCCCGGATTTCAAAGCCCCATTCCTCGTTCAGCCCGGACAACCCGCCCGCGATCGCACGGACCTCGGCCGGTGTTGGTTCCCGTACACCGGTAAAACCCGATGCGGCAAGGTTCCGCCGCACCCGGGCATACCGCCCGATATCGATGAAGCTGACCACCATGTCCGTGGTCAGCCGGAAGAGACGGTCCCCGATACCCTGGATCCTCTCCAGCAGCCGGTCGACCGTGAGGGTATCCGAGAGGAGAATGGGGTCGAACCGCCAGGTCAGTCTCCCGGCCCCGATCCGGGAGGAGAGATCGGCAAACGTCCGGATCCGCTCCTCAAGCGGAGGAATCCCGGGCTCGAGGCCCTCCTCCTCGTAGTCGTTCAGGGTATAGAGGACCAGGGTATCATACCCGGCATCGTCGAGTTCTCCGAGAGCGGGGAGGAAGGGGCGGGGATTCTTCGACCAGAAGACCATCGCCCGGGTCCGGGAAAATGAAATGTACTGGGGCTGTCCGGAGAACGGGTTTGCCCATGCCGCATATCCTTGTCTGAGCCGGTGCATGAACCAGTCGCCGTAGAATGCCGGGATATCGGTGGAGCGGCTGGCGGAGATGATCACCGGGGCGACAGCCCGAAGGCCGGTATCGTATCCCGGATCGCCGGGCTGCAGGACGGCTCCGTCCCCGGCCCCGATACGTACATGCTCCCAACTTTTCCACCGTGCCATGCTCTCCTCGCGCAACCCGTCTTCCCACCAGGAGGATTCGGGGGATCCAGATACATACCGGTTAGTTTAATCAAAAATAAGACCTAACATCAAGCATACCGCGTGTATAAGGGTGAAGTGAGAGGTTCTCTGATGGGTATCCGGTTTTTTCGGGGAGATAAGATACGGTATGAACACGAATACCGCCAGATCAAAGAGATTGTCCGCATCATCTCACGCGAATTCCAGAAAGAACCGGTCTACGTGCTGACCAATGTCCTCGTGGCGAACGGCCAGCTGGACTGCGTCCTCCTCACCCGGGGAGGTCCGGTCATCCTCGAGCTCAAGGCTTTTTCGGGTGAGGTCCACGGCATCGAGAATGGCGGGTGGGAGGTCATCACCGGAGACGGCCCCATCCAGCTCCCGAACCTCTTTCTTCAGGCGAAGAACCAGCGCCAGGATTTCATCGATCGTCTGATACCCATCTACCGGGAAAAACTCACCCATATCAGGGAGAACAACCTCCGGAAGATGAGCTCCTGGCTCTACTTCTGCAAAGGGAGCACCTACCCGGACGGCCAGGTCGACCTCCGGCGGGTCAAGTGGTTCCGGGTGGTCACCGCAGATACCCTTCTTGAGAAGATGCGGTTCCTGGACTCGGGATACACGCTCCGCCTGCAGGACATGGAGGCCATCGTGGAAGGGCTGCGCCTCGAGGAGTACCAGTTCGAGAGCGGCAGGCCGGTTGCTCCCCGCCCGGTGAGGGGGGCGAAGGGGTTCCGGCTGGGCAAGGGTGCGGTCGCAGCGCTTGCCATCATCGTGCTGGTCATCGGGATCCTGGCCCTGGTGATCCTCGTCCCGGGCGCCCGCGTGGCGATCATGGGTACGTTCTCGGGCGTGGGGGCCGTGTTCTCCGGCCTGGTCACGGAGCGCGGGGGCGACCTGATCAAATCCAACAGCGGCCCGGCCGATGCCCAGGACGCCATGGTTTACCTGAACCGGATCCGTATAGCCGAAGGACTGACACCGGTACCCCATGACGACCGTGCATTCGGGGTTGCCCTCTCCCGGTCTGCCGACATGGCCGCGTTCCGGTACCTCGATTACACCAATCCCGAGACCGGGTCTTCCGCCCGGACCCTGAAGGCGGAGTTCGGCATCCCTGAAAACCGGACCGTTGTCGAGACGGCTTACGGCCAGTGGAACGGCTATACCTACGGCATCGAGCAGCATGCCGTTGATGCCTGGATGTCCGACGAGGGGAACCGGAACCGCCTCTTCGCACCCTATTCCGGAGGCTCGATCGCCTGCACGCAGGGCTACTGCTCCTTCATCGGGATCCTGGACATTCCGGTAACGGATATCGCTCCGGCACCCGTGGAAGAGAATGCAACGGTTCAGGAATCCTGATCGTCAAGGATCTTCCCGTCGAGCGCTTTCTTCACCGTTATACGCTCCAGAACCGCTTCGACCAGCTCATTCATCCCGAGCTGCTCCTCCGCTTCCCGAATCTCATCCGGACCGGCGGCGGTGGCCGGCATCCGCGGAACGGCATGACAGCCGAGATCGGCTGGTTCCGGGTGGAAGGTCCCGATCTTCCGGGCGATGGCCACCGTCTCGTTCTTGTCAAACGCGATCAGCGGCCGGACCAGCGGGACAGTCGCCGCATCGGAAATGGTGGTGAGGTTCGCGAGGGTCTGGGATGCCACCTGGCCGAGGCTGTCGCCGGTGACGAGCGCGGCATACTGACGGTCGCGGACAATGCGGCTTCCGACGGCGAGCATGAACCGCTTGCAGAGGACACACCGGAAGCGTGCGGGCGGCCTGCTCACCAGGGCCTCGTAGAACGGTTCGGCATCGGCGACCAGGAGCTCCATGGGAAATCCCCGGCACCACGTGGAGAGCAGGGCATGGTGGGCCAGGGCACGGGTGAGAACATCCGCTCCCGCAAACCTCCCCCCGTCGATATGGAGACATGCCATCTCGCAACCCCGTTTCATCATCATCCAGGTTGCGACCGGGGAGTCGATGCCTGCCGAGAGGAGGGCGAGTGCCCGGCCCTGGGTCCCCCAGGGGAGCCCTCCGGGCGCGGGGAGCGGGGAGTCGTAGACGAGCGATCCGTACTCCCGCATTTCAACGAAGACTTCGTATTCCGGTGTCGAAAGATCCACCGTTGCACCCGGAAACGCGTCGAGGATGGCCGCGCCCACCTGTGCCCCGATCTCCTGGCTGGTGATCCCTTCCACCCCCTGCCGCCGTGCCCGGACAGCAAAGCTACCGCCATTCTTGAGGTGATCGGATGCCCGCTCCACGGCCACTATGGAGACGGCCGGGACCGTGCTTTCGGTCAGGGTGCAGACCGATACATCGACGATCCCGAAAATGCGGCTCGCGACAGCGGCAATCGCAGGGGGATCGTCGCCGTGGATCAGGATCCTCCCCCGATGGAGCTCGAACCGGTGGGCAAGGTCTTCCGATTCGAGGGCCTTTGCGATGTTCCGCTGGAGGTGGTGGATGAACTGCCGCTTTACCGGCTCGCTCTTCAGGAAGAGTTCTCCGTACCTGACCATGACCACGTCCATGCCAACCACCAGCGTCTGTATACATCATGGTATGCCGGGATGTATATACCAGCACCTGCCCGCAGACTCCTGGCGATGGATCACCCCTGACAGGAACCTACTTCTGCGGGAAGTTCCCCGGATACTAACGCCGTGATTCGATTTCAATCGGTGTATCAAGGATTAACCGGAGCACCTTATTCTCCCGTCTCACCGGCAGCGGATCAAAGAGCAGGGTCTCTACCGGGTCCCAGAGCGAAACCCAGCCGATGATGGTGAATCCCTCGCTCAGCGCCGACCCCAGCCATTCCGAAATACCGGGGACCAGTCCGCCTGCAAAAAACCGTTCCGATACCGACACAGACCGCAAGAAACATGAACGCGAACGGCAGCCCCCGGATCCCGTTCCAGCGGATCGTGCGGAGCTGGATCATATTATCCTCGATCTTTGTCCCGCAGAATCGCCGGATGGCCTTTTGCACCTCGTCCGGCAGTCCCGGTGTTATCTGGTCG
>JAAEET010000019.1 GCA_013415565.1 Methanomicrobiales archaeon | reverse complement strand
GCTCGATCTTGCCGCCCGATACGAGGGGACAGACGACAGAGCGGCGGCATATCTCTCCGAAATCCGTCCCTGCCTCGAACAGATCTCCTCCTTCTCCTGCACCGAAGAGTTCTGTTGCGCAGCCGCGACCATTCTCGGGAACCGGCCGGGGAATGTCGGGAGCAGAAAGGTCTGGAACGAACGGGACCTCTCGGACTTCAGGAGGGCACGAAAGGACCTGATCGATATTCTCGAACGAAAACGCTCCCTCTGCCATATGACCACCGATCCTGGCGATCCCCTCCTGACCGGATCGGTGGACCTCCTCCGCGATCTCTCCCGGGTGTTCGTCCGTTACCGGGAGATCGTCGAGGCGGAGAAAGCAGGCCTGGGTGGCCTTGATTTTGGCGATCTCATCCTGAATGCCCGGCGGTTGTTCCTTGAACAGGGCGATCTTGTCGCAACCCATTTCATGCCGAGGTTCCGGTACATCCTCGTGGACGAATTCCAGGACACCGATATCACCCAGTTTGACATCATCCTCTCGATCATCGGAACACCGTCTCCCGGGACCGACTGCCTCTTCATCGTCGGCGATCCCAAGCAGTCCATCTACCTGTTCAGGGATGCCGACGTCACCCGGTTCAAGGAGGCGCAGCGGATCGTCCTTGCCGCATGCGAAGGCCGGGTGGTCAATCTCGATACAAGTTTCCGGAGCACCAAGGAGGTGATCGGGCTGACCAATATCCTCTTCTCCCGGCTGTTTGAAGAAGCGGAGAAACCGTGGGAGTTCTCGTATGAACCGATCCTCGCCTCCGACGCCCGGTTGGAACATGCAGGGTCGCTCGAGCTGATGCTTGCACCCGGCGACGATGATTCCGCCGTCTCGAAGCGGAACGAGGCAGACATGGTGGCACGGAGGATCTCGAGTCTCATGAACAGAAATCCCGTGGAGGTATACGAAGAGGCACGGGACCGGACCTTCGTGAAAAGACCAGCCCGGTACGGAGATATTGCACTTCTCCTGGAACAGCGGACCAATCTCCCGTACTACCTGGCCGCTTTCGGCCGCTACGGGATCCCGTTCTACGTGCACGGCGGAACGGGATTTTATTCCCGGCAGGAAGTGTTCGACCTGTACAACCTCCTCCGGTTCCTCGAGCTCCGCCATGATGATATCAGCCTTGCCGGTGTTCTCCGGTCCCCCTATTTTGGAATCTCCGATACCGATCTCTTTCTCATTGCCCAGGAGCGGGGGCGGACGCTCTGGGAGAAACTGCAACGTTCTGCTGCAACCGGCGTATCACCGAATGTCCGGCATACCACAACCCTCCTTTCCTCGTGGATCGGATCGGCGGGCCGAATCGGCCTGGTCGCACTCCTCCGCCGGATCCTCGCCGATTCCGGAATCACCACCGTTTATGCCGCCCTCCCGGAAGGGAGGCAGATCCTTGCCAATATCGAGAAGATGGTTGCCCTGGCCCGGGAGCGGGAGGAGGCAGGATCGTACGGGCTCGCCGATTTCACGGCCGATCTGCGGATCGCCATCGAGGAGGACGAGCGGGAAGGCGAGGCGCCGCTCGATACGCTCGCCGAGGATGCCGTCAACATCATGACCGTGCATGCGGCAAAGGGGCTCGAATTCCCCGTTGTTGTCGTACCCGACATGGGTATGCGGTTCCGGGAACAGCATCGCCCGATCATGATCGGGGACAATCCGCTCCTCGTCGGCCTCAAAGTCCCTGACCCCCGGGAAGACTACGAGCTGACGGGGACGCCCATGCTCGCCGCCCTTCGCGAGATGCAGCGCCAGAAGGAACGGGCCGAGAGGAAACGCCTGCTCTATGTCGCCCTGACCCGGGCACGGGACCACCTGATCATGAGCGGGACGGCTCCCGAGAATCCCGAGATGTCCGTGAACCTCGCGAGATCGAGGATCGAATGGATCTTCCCGGCGCTGAACATTACCGGGGATGCAATTGCAGCAGGCGGGCTGGATCTCTCTTCGGACCATGGACCAATCCGGCTGGCGATCACCAGCGATCCGGCGGCCATCCCTGCCGAGGCGGACCGGGAACGGCCGGAACTGATACCGGTCCCGGAAGCGTGTGCCGGCATGAACGGGATATGGTCGCGGCCGGTATTCGAACGGATTCCAGGCCCGATACGGACATGTCCGGTTTCCGGGTTCGACAAGGGTGTCCTGCCCGGGAGGAAGCCGGACAGAGAACGTGAACGACCACGGTATTTACCGGGAATCGAGGGTGCAACGAAAGGAACCATCATCCACGAGGTGCTGCGGGGGCGGGATGCCGGGGTGGTGTGCCAGGAGTTCGGGGTTGAGGATCCGGAAGCGATCCGGCAGTGCAGGGAGATCGTTTCCCGCTTCCGTTCATCGGAGTTGATGCAGCGGGTGAAGCAGGAGTTCTGCGAGCTGCCGTTTGTTATCACTTTTAATGGCAAACGGGTCACCGGGAAGATTGACCGGCTGTGCGAACGCGGGGACGGCACCTGGATGGTAATCGATTACAAGAGCGAGGGGGTCGTCCCGGAAGAGTATGCTCTGGTGGCGGAAACCTACGCGGTTTCGATGGGAATTTATGTGGAGGCAGCACGGCAGATCCTGCCGGGGAAGACGGTGGAAGGATGGCTGTATTTTACGGAGACCGGGGAATTCTGGAACGCGGGAACCTGAGCGGCTGAATTCCACCAGGACCAGAATTGAAAACCGGGTGGTGGCCCGGAATTTCAGGATTTTTCATCAGGTTTTCCGGATTCTTTCTTCCGGGCTTCGATCGTTTTATCGATCTTCCTGATAGAGACGCCGTTGATGACCGCATCCCCGCTAACCACGTATCGTTTTATGACCATGCCGAGAACCTCAACCACGTCACCAACCTTTACCCTCTCCTCCGGCTGGGTGAACATCTTCACCGAGATCTCACCGCTCCGGTCGGCGACCAGGTACTGTGGCCGGTTGAGAAACTGGAGATAGACCTTCTCGACAACTCCTTCGATCCTGACCGGCTGACCGACCATCGAAAGGTTGATCAGCCTGACGCGGACCGTCCGGGCTTCCCGTTCATACTGCGGCCTGACATCGGCGTACTGCTTCTGGCTCAGATAATTGAGGCCGAGCGGCAGGACGATGAGCAGGATGAGGGTCGGGATTCCCATGGTGATGATGACCGGGTCGCGGATCAGGAAGTAGGAAATTGATAAAAGAATGGCGAAGAAGACCACCACCGCCATCGCGATGATGGAAATCCTCACCTCCGTGTTCTTTATTTTCATCCGTTACTCTACTTGAGTGCTGCGATCTCTTTCCGGAAGGCGACCCAGTAGATGACACCGACGAAGAACAATCCGCCGATAATGTTACCAATGGTGACCACGATGATGTTGTTGGTCCACATGGTAACCCAGGTCAGGTTGGCGAGTTTTTCAGCACCGATAGCCGCTATCTGGTCAGCGGAGAGGAACGGTGCGGTCATCAGCCCTGCCGGGATGAAATACATGTTCGCAACACAGTGCTCGAATCCGGTGGCAACGAAGGCCATGATCGGGAACCAGATTCCGAAGAACTTTCCAATCAGGTCATCGGCACAGATACCGAGCAGCACGGCCAGGTTGACCAGCCAGTTACAACCGATTGCTTTCACGAATGCCGACCAGTTGGCGGCCATTCCGACATAACTCACTTTTGCTATGGCAATGTTCACTGCCGTCAGTCCGAAGGCGTTGACACTGCCGACGCCGGCTGCACTCCAGCCAGTAAGGGGTCCGTAGGCCATGATGTAGGCATACACAATGGAACCGATCAGGTTTCCAATATAGACCCATACCCAGAGGTTGAGCACTGCTGCCCAACTGATTTTGTGGATAAAAGCAGCCATCGGGGCCAGCATCGCGTCACCGGTGAAGAGTTCTGCTCCGGTGAGCACGATGATAATAAGCCCAACAGGGAACACTCCTCCCAGAACCAGCTTTGCGAATCCGGCTCCCAAAAATGTGGCTACGCCAGTGGAACAAACCGTGGCCAGAGCACCGCCGATGGCGATGTAGGCGCCGGCCATGAATCCGCGAAGGAGCATGTTCCAGGCAGGCAGCCCTACCTTGTACTTCCCAGCATCGCCGGCCTTCGCGACGATCGCAACTGGGGGATGAAACACCATTTTTTACACACCTCTCAATGTCTACCTTAACCAATAACCCCAAACTCACTTCTCGTATAGGGTCAAAATTAAAATCTTTTCTGGTGTTATTAATAACTTTCTAATTGTTTTTAGGGATTCAATCGTTTTTTTATTCCCTTTAAAAAGAGAACAGCAGATCTTTTCGCCGGGCCGGACAAAAATGTTTGTATTTATAGTTCTCGTTTGCGCCCATTCAGACCGGTCGTTTTCTGCCGCTCGCGTCGCGACAGTAGCGACCGAATTCCGAACGGAGCAGGAGGTCCCCGGTAAAGACCGGGCCGTCCCGGCAGACCCGGAGGCCGTCAGGGTCGATGCAGCAGGATCCGCACAGGCCAATGCCGCACTTCATGTAGCGGTGGAGGCTGAAGTATCCGCGGCCGGCAATCCCCTGTTGGTCGAGAGCGCACAGAACAGCATGCATCATCCGTTCCGGGCCGCAGACACAGATCCGCTCGAAGGATGCAGGATCTTCCCCGGCCAGGAGATCGGTCACGAACCCGTGGTGCCCGGCAGAACCGTCATCGGTCGCGGTGCGGACCCGGGCGGCACCGGAAAAGTCGCGGGAAAAGAGGAGCTCCCCGGCACTCCGCGCACCGAGCAGCAGGGTATCCACCCTGCCCCCCATGACCAGGGGCCTGAGGGGCGCGGCGCCGACCCCTCCTGCTATCGCAAGGATTGTACCGTCATCGGGAAATCCGTTGCCGAATGGCCCGCGAATCCCCAGCAGGTCGCCTTCCTCCATTCCGCAAAGGGCTGCCGTTGCTTCCCCCACGTTCTGGACGGTGATCGAGCGGGCTGACGAGAGCGCCATCGGAACTTCATCCACTCCCGGTACCCAGACCATAACAAACTGTCCTGCCCGGAAATCGAACGGTTCAGCGAAATACAGGGTCCGGACCGTGGAAGTCTCATCCACGATCTCCGTGATCGCACAGGCCCGGGTGCATCCGTCACTCATGGGCGCACCCCACCAGCTCATCGGCCGGTATCCCGTCCGGACGATAGAGTTCCGCGGCAATATCCCTGAATATCATGGGATTGTCCTTGACTGCGGTCCCGATCTCAACGGCTGCCGCACCGGCCATCATCATCTCGAGCACGTCACGCGCGGTTGAAATTCCGCCACAGCCGATGATGGGGATCGAGCATGCTCCGTAGAGATCGTACACACACCGGACGGCGATGGGGAAGATGGCTTTTCCCGAGAGCCCGCCGAACCGGTTTCCGAGCACCGGACGCCGGAGTTCGGGCGATATCCTCATGGCCTTCACGGTGTTGATAGCCACAATGGCGGATGCGCCCCCGCGCTCCGCGGCCAGACCGCAGGCGGTGATATCGGTGACGTTGGGGGTCAGCTTGACCCAGACCGGGAGGCGAAGCCCGCTGACCGCACGGGTACACTCCTCCACCAGGCGGGGATCTGACCCGAGCGAGGCACCGTAGCCCGCGGCATGGGGGCAGCTCAGGTTCAGCTCGAAGCCGGCAACCTGTCCTGCGAACCATTCCGCGACGATACGGAACTCATCGGGATTGCCGCCGTAGATGCTGGCGATGACCGGTTTTCCGGCAAGGACGGCGAGCTCACCCGAAAATTCTTTCGAGGGATTCGGCAGGCCCATGGCATTGAGGACTCCGTCCCCGACTTCGACCACGCAGGGGCCCGGATGCCCTTCGCACGGATAAGGCCCGATGGACTTGGTCACCACCCCCCCGGCCCCGCTCTCCAGCATCCGGGATAGAGACGCTCCCGTGGTCCCGAGGATTCCTGCAGCGAGGAGCAGGTGGTTGCCGAGCGTAACCCCCCCGGTTCGCACGGTTCCGGATCGCAGGTGTGGCAGCACAGTCGGATTCTCCCAGTGGTTGTATTATATTTCAGAGCTCCCCAATATTGAGGATTATGACCAGGCTCGCGGTTCTGGGGGTGGGGCGAATCGGCGGGGAGGTTGCTTTCCTCTCCTCCGTCCTCGGGCTTGCCGACGAGCTGGTGCTCTTCGATACTGCGGAGCCCTTCCTCCGCTCGCAGGTGCTCGACCTTACCCACACCGGGCTCGATATCAGTATCAGCACCGACTGGCGTGACACCGCGGAGGCCGACATCTGTGTCTTCGCCGCGGGCCTCCCCCGCAACCCTGCGGTGAGGACCCGGGCAGACCTGCTCTCGGTCAACCTGCCGGTGGCGGCGAGCTGCAGCCGGGCGCTCTCCCGCTTCTCCGGCGTGCTGATCACCGTGACCAACCCGATGGATGCAAATAACTATTATCTCTGCCGGAATACGGGACTTGAGCCCCGGCAGTGTATCGGCTTCGGCGGGCAGCTCGACAGCGCCCGGTTCGGATCGGTCCTGCAGGACCAGGGGATTTCCGGCACACCCTGGGTGATCGGCGAGCACGGCGAACACCAGGTGCCGGTCTTCTCCCGGCTGGAGCAGGAGGTCGCACCCGGTACCCGGGACGCCATTCTCGAAACCCTCCGGAGCGCGAGCATGGAAGTGATCCGGGGCAAGGGCGGAACCGAGTTCGGCCCCGTCGTGCACATCACGAATCTCATCCGTATCATTGCCCGGGATGAGCGGACCCTGATCCCCTGCTCATGCGTGCTCGACGGTGAGTATGGGTTTGACCGGTGTTCCCTGGGTGTCCCCGCGGTCATCGGCAGGAACGGGATACGGGAAATCGAGGAATGGCACCTCGACCACTGGGAACAGGAAAAATTCCAGGCCGCAGGCGCCTTTGTCACCGATCTCTGCACCCGGCTTGGCATCTGAACATACCATGAACAGCGAGAACGAACGCCCCGGCGGCGGGAACGCGGAGAGCCTGCCGGCAAAAGAGCTGACCATCGATATCAACCAGGTAGAGTACTCCGTCGGTCCCGAGGGCCCGGTCATCCATATCTTCGGTCGGGATGCCGGGCGGACGGCCCGCCACCTCCAGGTCACCGGCTTTCGTCCCTACTTCTACGCCCCGGCGGCACAGGTCGATGACCGGGCTCACCCCGCGCAGGTGACGGTCGAGGAAGGGGCTGCATACCGATCCATCAGGGGCGAGACGCTCCGGAGGCTTTATACCATCAAACCGACCGATGTCCGGGAGCTCCGTGACCGCTACTCCCACTACGAGGCCGATATCCCGTTCACCACGCGGTTCATGATCGACCAGGGACTGACCGGCGGGGTCTCTGCCCCGTCACCGGTCTGCCCGTACGACGAGATCCGGGCGGCCGACATCTCCTGCCCGGCGCGAATCTGCATCCTTGATATCGAATGCGAGGACGAGCGTGGTTTTCCCGATCCGGCGCGGGATGCGGTGATCTGCATCACCTGCTGGGACTCGTTTTCCGGGGATTACACGAGTTTCATTTTCTCCCCGGGAACAGACCACTGCGACCTCTCGGTCCTCTCCGGCCAGGAGGAACGTGAAAACGGGTGCTTCCGTCCAGGAACACATGATATCAGGACATTCCAGACCGAACGCGGGATGTTCGAGGCTTTTTCCGCGTATATCAAAGAGCGCGATCCGGACATTCTCTCCGGCTGGAACTTCCTGGAATTCGATCTCCCTTACCTCGTAAAACGGATGGATGTCCTGGGACTCAGGGCCGTCTCTCTCGCCCGGCTCGAGGGCCCGACCGAGAGAAACACCCTCAGGGGCAGAACTGTTTTTGACCTTCTCTCGGCGTACCGGAAGATGCATGCCACGCAGCGGGAGTCATACCGTCTCGATGCCGTGGCCGAAGCCGAGGTCGGGGAGACCAAGGTGCGGTATACCGGCACCATCAGTGAACTCTGGAAGAACGATCCCTGCCTCCTGGTCGAGTACAACTTCAAGGATGTCGAGCTCTGCGTGGCCATAAACCAGAAGAACCTGATCATCGAGTTCTACCGGGAAATTGCCCGTTACGTCGGATGTCCGCTTGAAAGAACCCTGAACTCCTCGAGCGTCATCGATGTCTTCGTCCTCCGGAAAGCTTCGGGGCGGTATGTGATGCCCTCGAAAGGCTATGCCCCCTCCGAGGAGTTTGAAGGGGCAACGGTCTTTGAACCGAGCAGGGGAGTGCGGGAGAACGTGGTGGTCCTCGACCTCAAATCCCTGTATCCGATGGCCATGATGACCATCAATGCCTCACCGGAGACCAAGGACCCGGGAGGAGAGCTGAAGGCGCCGAACGGGATCCGGTTCAGGAAAGAGCCGGACGGTCTTGCGCGGAGCATCATCAGCGATCTCCTGGTCGAGCGGGAGGAGAAGAAGAAGCAGCGGAATCAGCACCCCTTCGGCTCGCCCGGGTACGTCCTCTACGACCTCCAGCAGAATGTCCTGAAGGTGATCATGAATACGTATTACGGTGTGAGCGGATACACGCGGTTCAGGCTCTACGACCGGGAGATCGGCGCGGCGGTGACGTCGGTGGGCCGGGCGATCATCGAGCACACCCGGGAGGTCATCGAAGGCCTCGGCTACCGGGTCATCTATGGCGATACCGATTCCTGCATGGTGCTGATACCTTCCGGGACGCTCGATGAGACCATCGGACAGGCGCGGGGGATCGAAGAGGCGGTCAACCGGAGCTATGCCGGGTTCGCGCTCCGGGAACTGGGAGCGGAGCGCCATTACTTCTCCATCAAGTTCGAGAAGATCTACCGGAGGTTTTTCCAGGCCGGGAAAAAGAAGCGGTATGCCGGGCACCTCGTCTGGAAGGAAGGAAAGGATGCCGATGAGATCGATGTCGTCGGCTTTGAGATACGGCGAAGCGACTCCCCCCAGATCACCCGGACGGTCCAGAAACGGGTGATGGAGATGATACTCCAGGGAGAGGAGTACGACGCTGTCAAGGACTACCTTGCGGATGTCATCAGGAACTACCGGGCCGGGAGGTATTCGCTTGATGAGATCGGCATTCCCGGGGGGATCGGGAAGGACCTTGGCGACTACCAGACCGATGACGCCCACATCAGGGGAGCGAAGTACGCCAACGAGCACCTCGGCATGGAGTTCGCGAAAGGGAGCAAGCCGAAACGGGTCTATATCAGGAACGTCACGGCAAAGTACCGGAAGACCGATGTGCTCTGCTTCGAATACGGCGACCAGGTGCCGCAGGAATTCCAGGTGGACTGGGAGCTGATGCTTGAAAAGACGCTCCGCCAGCCGATCTCCCGGATCATCGAATCGCTCGGCTGGGAATGGACCGACGTCGACCCTTCGCGGACCACCCTGGCCCAGTGGGGCATCGGCTGAACCTGGCGCGATCGGGGCCCACAAATCGCATCACCGGACAGACCTGTAACGGTCCGGTTATGTATCCGGCCGTGTATGCCGCGGCATGGTCCTTTCCCGGCACATCCCGGACAAAAGAGCGATCCGGGTGACCCCTCGCCGCCGGCCCAGCCTTGCAGCCCTGAACAGCTGACCGGGCTACTCCCTCTCGCGGATATACCGGATCCCTTCGGGCTCCCGGTAATCGGTCTTGACCACGATGGTATCCGAGACCCGGTTGAAGAGGCGGATCTTCTTTCCCGGCATGCCGAACCACCCGATGAGGCAGTCGATCGGCAGGATAAACGATTTTCCGAAACTCTCGACCAGGGCGGCCGCGAACCGGACCGGTTTTCCCCGCCGGTCGGTGACCTTGATGTTCAGCACCATCTTCCCGATCGACTGGCCGTATACCCCTTCCATCGCGGTCCAGTAGATCAGGAATCCGACGCTCCGGAGAAAATACCAGGAGAACATCTCATTGATGAGATGGAAGGGATTGGAGAAGATATTCAGGACCAGGCTGATCAGGATGAAATCGATCAGCCAGGCCCAGAACCGGGTGTCCCATCGGGCAAGGTGAAGGGTTTCAACATCGGTATCGCTCTCACCCATCTGCCATCACGCAAATGTACCCTATATCACCGGATTCACATAATCACATCTGTTTGTCCTGGAGTACATTCCTGGAGACTTCCGTACCGGTCTCCCCGCGATGGATGACCGAGGTAAGGGAAGAGAGAATGGTGCCGTCAGGGGACAAGATGGTGAAACGGAAGGTGTATTCGGCTTCCGGGTTCCGGTCTGCCACCAGATCCATGGTGAGCGGGCCCGCGACCTCCTCACGGTCTGCCGATCGGATGGTGGTGCCGTTTTCCTTGAGCTCCCAGGAGAGGAAGAACGATCCCTCCTCAGGTTCCGGAACCAGCGAGAAGGTGATATGGTCGTCGTACGAACGGATTTCGGATGTAAAAACTTCGGATGTATAGGAAACCGTGGTGTCATCGGGTGCTGGATGTGCAGGAGTAGAGTTCATGAGTATGATCGCTGCCGCACCGCCCACAAGAACCACGCCGAGGCAGGCAGCGATGAGAATAATCCTTCGCATAGTAATCAGGTATAAAAATCTCTCCTTTTATCCTAATTACCTGTCGTTTACTGCGAATATTTTCCCACCTAAAATCCGGGCGGCCGATCGGTCGGCATTTATTACCGGAAGGACCATCTCCTGAGCAGGATGGCTTCCAGCGAAGCGATGTCGGATATTCCGCGGATCATGGTTGCCGGCACGCACAGCGGCTGCGGGAAGACCACCGTCTCCCGTGGCCTGATGCAGGCGCTGCGCAGGACCGGCCTCGTGGTCCAGCCCTTCAAGGTCGGTCCCGATTTCATCGACCCGACCCACCACACCGCAATCTGCGGCCGCATCTCCCGCAACCTGGATCCCTTCATGATGGGGGAGGACGGGGTCGCCGCCACGTTCCTCGCGGCATCGGAAGGTGCGGATATCGCGGTGATCGAGGGAGTGATGGGCATGTATGACGGCCTCGAGGGGACGGCCACGGCGAGTACCGCCCATGTGATGCGCATCCTCGGGACGCCGGCCGTCCTGGTCGTCGATGTGCGGGGGATGTCCCGGAGCGCACACGCCATGATCGCGGGATTCCGCACCTACGAGCCGGGCATCGACCTTGCAGGGGTGATCTTCAACCGGGTTGGGAGCCCCCGGCACCGGGCCATGATCGAGGAGGGACTCTCCATCCGTGCCCTGGGTTTTATCCCCCGTATCCCTGATCTCGCGATGGAGAGCCGCCACCTCGGCCTCAAGATGGCGTTTGAGCTCGCGGAAGATCCGGTTCCGGGAACCGTGGTGCTCGAACACTGTGATGTCGACGGAATCGTCGGCATCGCGCGGACCGCGCCGCCTGTTGCGGCACCGCGTTTCCCCCGGCCGCACTGCTTTGCAGCGGCAACCGTCGGCGTGGCCCGGGACGAAGCATTCTGTTTCTACTACCAGGATAACCTTGAGCGGCTGGAAGCGGCAGGCGCAGACCTGGTCTTCTTCTCCCCCCTGCGGGATCCCCTGCCGGATGCCGGCGCCTACTATTTCGGCGGCGGCTATCCCGAGCTCCATGCCGCAGCCCTCGAACGATCTCCCTGCCGGAGGCAGGTGGGCCGGGCTGCCGCGGAAGGCATCCCGATATTCGCGGAGTGCGGCGGCCTCATGTATCTCTGCGAATCCATCACGGTCGGTGAGACTGATTTCCGGATGGCCGGGGTGCTCCCGGGGACCGCCAGCATGACGCCGGGGATCCAGGCACTGGGGTATTCCGATGGAACATGGACCGGAGGGCCGGCGCTGGCATCTCCCGGACGTTCCATCCGGGGCCATGAGTTCCACTACTCCTGCGTGGATCCTGCCCGGGATGCCCGGTTCTCCATCCGGCTCACCCGCGGGAAGGGCATTATCGGCGGCAGGGACGGGATGTATTCCGGCGAATCCGTGGGAACCTACACCCACTCCTACTTCTCTGCGTCATTCGCCGGAGCCCTGGCCGGCGCAGCAGCCCGGGACGCTGTTCCATAGCCCACAGGCCCCCTGGAGACACCCGGCCGGGCCCTGATGAGTATCATGCAACCGGACCGGAGGCGGCCATCCCGGAAAAGGGGAATAGGCGCCCGCAAAGGCATAAAGGTGTGAGAGTGACATAGATCTCGATGGAACGATGCATCAATGGCAACCATGAGAAGTGACGAGGTGAAGCGGGGATACCACCGTGCCCCCAACCGGGCGCTGCTCCGGGCGCTGGGGATCACCCAGGAGGAGCTCGATCGGCCGTTTATCGGCGTGGCCAATGCCTGGAACGATATCGTTCCCGGGCATGTCCACCTCCGGGCCCTGGCGGTCAAGGTCAGGGAAGGTATCGCGGCCGCCGGCGGAGTCCCGTTTGAATTCGGGGTGATCGGTATCTGCGACGGTATCGCCATGGGCCACGAAGGCATGCGGTACTCCCTCCCTTCGCGGGAAAACATCGCAGATTCCGTCGAGCTCATGGCCCAGGCGCACCGGTTCGACGGGCTGGTGCTCATCGGAACCTGCGACAAGATCGTGCCCGGCATGCTGATGGCTGCAGCACGGGTCAATATCCCGTCCATCATGGTGACCGGTGGCCCGATGCTGCCGGGGTATCAGGAAGGGCGCGAGCTCTCGCTGATCGACGTCTTCGAAGGAGTGGGCAGGGTCGCCGCCGGTGCCCTGGACGAGGAGAGCCTTGCCCGGCTGGAATGTTGTGCCATGCCCGGATGCGGGAGCTGCCAGGGGCTGTATACGGCAAACACCATGGCATGCATGACCGAGGCGATGGGAATGTCGCTTCCCGGCTGTGCCGCATCACCGGCGGTGGATGCCGAAAAACTCAGGATCGCCCGCTCATCGGGAGAACGGGTCCTCTCCCTGGTGCGGGAGAATGTCTGCCCCCGCGACATCATCACCCGGCAGAGCCTGGAAAACGCCATACGGGTGGATATGGCGCTCGGCGGCAGCACCAACACCGTGCTCCATTTGATGGCCATCGCCGATGAAGCAGCCATCCCGCTCGATCTCGAGACATTCAACCGGATCGGATCGCGGATCCCACATCTCTGTCACATGCAGCCCGCGGGGCCTCATTCGATGGCGGCCCTCCACCAGTCCGGAGGGATCCCGGCCGTACTCAGGGCGCTTGAGCGGGATCTCGCCGATATGCCGACCGTCTCGGGACAGAGCATCCTCTCCATCGCACGATCCGCGACGGTTTCACCCGGATCGATCGTCCAGACCATGGAGTCCCCGGTCAGCCAGGCAGGAGGCCTCCGGATACTGCGCGGGAGTCTCGCTCCCGGGGGTGCGGTGGTAAAATCGGCAGCGGTCAGCCACGATATGTGGGTCCATCGCGGCCCCGCGAGGGTCTTTGACGGCGAGAAAGATGCCATGGAGGCGATACTCGCCCGCCATATCAGGGAGGGCGACGTGGTGGTGATCCGATACGAGGGTCCCCGGGGCGGTCCCGGGATGCCGGAGATGCTCTCGCCAACCTCGGCGCTGATGGGCCTCGGGTATTCGAAAGTCGCCCTCGTCACTGACGGCCGGTTCTCGGGAGGAACCCGGGGTCCCTGTATCGGGCATGTCACTCCCGAGGCTGCGGCAGGCGGTCCGATCGGCCTCGTCCACGACGGGGATACGATTTCCATCGATCTCCGGGAACGGACCCTCGACGTCCTGCTCCCGCGGGGAGAGCTGGAGCGGCGGCGCTCGTTCTGGGCACCGAGGGAAAAACCGCTGACCGGGATCCTCGCCCGGTATGCGGCGCATGTCGCCCAGGCCGACCGGGGGGCCGTACTCCGGCGTGATTAGCCGCGATCGGGGACCCCCGGCGATCCCCGGCCCGGGTGGCAACCATTAACGTGCCCGGGCAGGAACCTATCTGGGAACAGCATGACAGAGGAATCAGATACCTACACCGAAGTGACCTGCTGCCATTGCGAAGGACTCGGATGCATCTACTGCGACAGGACCGGGAAGGTCATGGTGCGGCGGCCTGCCCGGAAATGTCGCCACTGTGACGGGGTCGGGTGCATCTACTGCGGATTCAGCGGCTGGGCCGGTCTCAAAGGCAAGTACGACTGAAGTCCGGCCACGAAGCTGCCGGATAGCGATTGGGATGCGGGGTCCGCCCGCACGTTGTTCTTTCACCGGGCCGGTTATCGGGGATGTTCCTGACCCTGAGCATGAATGCCGGCAGCCCTGCCAGCGAAAAAAAAGTGAATTACTGGCGGAAGACCAGAGTTCCGGCAATTTTGTCGTGGAGTCCCTGCCGGTAGGCGGTGAATGCGATGATCAGGAACCCGATAAAAAGGGTGAAGACGCAGAGGAATTTCCCGAAGAACCGGAGGGACCCCCGGGAAAAGGTGATCCTGTTCCCCTGCATGTCGGTTACTGCTGCCCTGATAGCCAGTTTTCCAAGTGATGCCTGGTTTCTGGAGCTCTCAAGGTAGGCGAAATAGATCCAGGGAACCAGGATGAGGAAGATGATAACGGAGAGGAGAATCTGGGGCGGAATGACGGCATTGACGATCTGACCGGTGGCGTCGGTCCTCGGGATGTGCAGGTAATACTGGTAAAGCATCCTGACCGTCTCCGATACCGGATCAGGACGTCCGAAAAACCAGGAAACGATACCGACAAGGGCTGCAGCCATGAGATCGAAGAGAACGAGAAAGATGAGATCGATGAGCCCGCCGAGGAATCTTCCACCGAGGCCGGCAAATTTCTCCGTCCTGATGGTTCCTGTCCGTTTCCGGGAGAAGGGACGTTCGCGGTACTCTTTCAGGTTGGCTCCACACCATTGGCAGTATTTTCCTGATTGTTCTGTCTCTTTTCCACATTTGGGACAGTACATCAGTCTACTCCTTCGTTAAGTCATTGTACGGGCATATCTTTAATGTATCGGTCAGTCTTTTGCCCGGATTCCGAATACGCGTGATTTACGTAACATTGCGTATTTTTCTTCAGAAGAAATTCCGTCGTAAACTTCAGCCGGCGCCGTCGTACCCGAACAGGTGACAGCATGGGACAGGACGAATGCGGTTTCACCCCGGGCAGCACCACCGCCTTCTGGCAGTTCCGGGATGGAAAAACAGGAAGAAAGAACGGGCTTGGGGGGATTTGAACCCACGACCTACGGATTAAGAGTCCGTCGCTCTGCCGAACTAAGCTACAAGCCCACTGATGTGACCTATATCAATGGTTGCAGCATCGTCATAAACCTTTCTTATTATCCCTGGAACGGCCCCGGAATCGGAATCCGGCCGCCTGGTGTGTTCAGAAATCCGGTTGTAACCTTAATATCCCGCGGGGGCGCATATTCTCGCATATGCCAGATTCGGTGCAGAGCGAGTCCCCGGGCCGGATAAAATATGCTCTTTTCGGCTGCGGCAGCACGGGATACCATATCCTCCAGGAACTCAAAGATACTGCCGGCAGGATCCTGGTTTTCGATCGGAACGGGGACCGGGTCAGGGAACTCCGGGACCAGGGTATCGACGCGGTTGCACGGGACATCGCTTCGCCGGATATGCTCTCCGGCCAGCCCGCCCCGGAGATCGCCTTCGTGCTTTCCGGCGACCCGGATGCCAACCGTGCCGCCGTGCAGATCCTCCGCGAGAGTGATCCGCACGTGCATATCCTCGCCCGCGCCCCGGACGGCCTTGCTGCTGCCCGTCTCGCCGAGGCCGGGGCGGACGTCGTGATCAACCCGCACCAGGTGGTGGCGAAGGCAGCGGTCCACCAGATCACGAAGCTCCATTCAACCCGCGTCTCCCAGCGGCTCTATTCCCTCCTTGCCGAATGGGAAGGGACCCTCGGCATCATAGCCCACAAAAACCCTGACCCCGACGCCATCTCGAGCGCACTGGCCCTTTCGGTCATCGCCGCAAACGCCAATCCGAACCGGCTCGCCTGCCGGATTTTCTACGATGGGATCATCGGCCACCAGGAGAACCGGACCCTGGTGAACCTGCTCGAGATCAAGATGGAGAAGGCCGATCTTCCGGCGATCCAGGAATGCACCTATCTCGCGCTCGTGGATTCCCCTGCACCCGGGGTGAACAACTCCCTCCTTCCCCGTACCCGGGTGCACATCATCATCGACCATCACCGCGACGGGCAGGGCCCCGATCCGGGAGCAGCGTTCGTTGACGCCCGTCCCGGTCTCGGTGCCACGGCAAGCATTCTCGCCCAGTACCTTCAGGAGCTTGACATCGCCGTCGATAAACGGGTGGCCACCGGACTCCTCTACGGCATCCGGTCCGATACCCGTGACTTCCGGAGGAATGTAACCCCCCAGGACCTGAACAATGCCGCCTTCCTGCTCCCCCTCACCGATGCTGACCTCCTCGACCAGATCATGTCGCCCTCCCTCTCCCAGGAGACGCTGGACGTCCTCGGCACCGCGATCCGGAACCGGAAGATCACCAGCGGATACCTGATCTCGAATGTCGGGTTCATCCGGAACCGGGATGCCCTTCCCCAGGCCGCCGATCTCCTCATCAGCCTGGAAGGGGTCAATACCGCGCTCGTCTACGGCATCTCTGATGAGGCAATTGTCATGTCAGCCCGCAACCGCGATGTCAGGATCCATATCGGCAACGTGCTCCGGGAGGCGTTCGGCGACGTTGGCGATGCCGGCGGGCATCCCAGCATGGCGGCGGCAACCATCCCGCTCTCGTATTTCTCCCGGGTCAGGAATAAGGAAGAGCTGCTCGGCCTCATCATGGATCCCCTGATCGCCCGGTTCAACGGGATCGTCGGCCTCGAAAACGAGGGGAAGAATGGACTTTGAAGAATGGGAGCCGCACTATACCCGGATCCTGGAGAGTTTCGGGTTCGAGCGCGAGAAGGACGAGGAGGCCGCCCTGCTGCTTGCCGCGCTTCTCCCCCGGGACGATCTGCCGCTCCTCGAGTCGCTCTGCCGGGGGGCGGTGGTCACGGTCTGCGGAAACGCACCGTGCCTGGAAGACGAACTCGGGTACATCGAAGGAAGGATCTTCGCCGCCGATGCTGCTTCGGAAGTCCTGAGGAGGACGGGTATCCGGCCTGACGCGGTCTTCACCGACCTCGACGGCGCAACGGATGATTACCTCGCCATGAACCGCGAGGGGACCGTGATGGTGATCCATGCCCACGGTGATAACATACCGCTCGTACGGTACTGGACCCCGAGATTCACCGGACCGGTTGTGGGCACTACCCAGTCCCGCCCAGTCCCCCCGCTCCATAATTTCGGGGGATTCACCGACGGCGATCGGGCGGTCTTTGCCGCGGATCACCTGGGTGCCGCACGGATTGTCATCATCGGGTTTGACCTCGATGACCAGAACGTCGATTTCATCAAGCGGGGAAAACTCCAGTGGGCACGGCAGCTCCTCGCCCTGATCGGGTATGCCTGCTGAGGCCCTCCTGATTGACGGGTACGTCGACGAACCTGCCTGCCTCGGCGTTCCTCCGTACATCTCCCCGTACACCAGGACCCTTGCGGGAGTGCTCCATGAGCATGAACTCGAGCCCCGGTACCTGACCATCGATCAGATCCGCACCGATCCGCAGATCCTCGCGGCCGGTGACACGGTCAGGGTTGCCGTGATGGTCGCCGGGATCACCGTACCGGGAAAATACCTTGGCGGCACTCCGGCTACCCTCACCGAGATCCAGCAGATCGGAACCCGCCTGCGGGGGATCGTGAGCCTGCTCTGCGGGCCTATCGGATTCGGCTACGCACCCGGAGGTGGAACAAAGGCCATTCGGCAGGCGGTGTCGGGATACGACCATCTCCTCACCGGTTCGCCTCCGGAAGCGCTGGACGCGTTCCTCGCCCGGGGCGGGACAGAGGGAATTCCCGATTATACCAGGTCTGATCCCTGGAGTATCTCCGGGGCAGCCATCATCCGGCAGCACCCTTCCTATCCGTACGTCATGTGCGAGCTCGAGACCGCCCGGGGGTGCCCGCGATCACTTGCCGGAGGGTGTTCATTCTGCACCGAGCCCTTCTACGGCCCCCCCCGCTACCGGAGCATCGACGGGATCACCGGGGAAGTGGCGGCACTCGCCCGGGCCGGGGCCCGCCATTTCAGGCTGGGACGACAGCCCGATCTCCTCGTGTACAATTCAACCGGGGGTGCATATCCCGTTCCCCGGCCGGAACAGATCGCCGAACTTTTTGCCGGTATCCGGGCGTCGGCCCCCGACCTGCGGACCCTGCACATCGATAATATCAACCCCGGCACACTGGCCCGGCACGAGGAAGCTTCCCGGAGTGCGCTCCGGGAAATCATCCGCTACCACACCCCGGGCGATGTCGCGGCGTTCGGCATGGAGACTGCCGATCCGGCTGTCGTGGCGGCGAACAACCTCAAGGCCGGAGCAGACGAGGTGATGCGGGCAATCGCCATCGTGAACGAAGAAGGTGCGATCCGGCGGAACGGGATACCTGAACTCCTTCCCGGTCTGAACTTCATCTGCGGCCTTGCCGGGGAGACCCGGGAGACGTATGACATGAACGAGCAGTTCCTGTCCCGGGTGCTCGAAAGCGGCCTGCTGGTCCGGAGGGTGAACATCAGGCAGCTGATGGCATTCGAGGGAACGCGGGCCTACCGGGAGAACACGCTCGGTATCCATACCGCCCGCTTCAAGGTGTTCAAGCAGCGGGTCAGGAAAGAATTCGACCTCC
Organism: Methanomicrobiales archaeon; assembly: GCA_013415565.1. Classification (GTDB taxonomy): domain Archaea; phylum Halobacteriota; class Methanomicrobia; order Methanomicrobiales; family Methanospirillaceae; genus UBA9949. Next base: position 14,914 of record JAAEET010000019.1, on the reverse strand, counting down.
CCATGCTCCGGAAGGTCTTTCCCCTGGGGACGGTGCTCCGCGGGCTGGTGATCGAGCAGCAGGGACCGGTATCCTTCGGCAGGCAGATGGGGTCCTACCCGATCCTGGCCGGGATCCCGCTTGCCATCGCCGTCCGGACGGTGCTCGATGCCATTATCGTGGATCACGGGATGAGGTCGGTTTCCGCCCTTCCGCACCCGATCAGGATCAACGAGCTGCCGCTCTCTGCCCTGAAGTGGATCCCGGGCATCAGTGCCCGCCAGGCGGGAAAGATTGTAGCACAACGCCCGCTGATGAACAGGGAGGAGCTGCGGTCACTGGCAGGGATCACCCCGCTCGAGGACGACGTCTCCTTCGTCACATCTCCTTGAGCTCGATGACCTTCAGGATGTCGGTCCGGCTGACGATTCCCACGAGCATATCGCCGTCCATGATCGGGATCCTGCCGATATTGCTCCCCGACATGATCCTGAGGGCGTCGATGACCGGTGCTGACGGCGGGAGAGCTATGGCTCCCCGGGTCATGATATCGCGGACCTGCATGGCCTCCCGGTCGGGCGGAGGTATCTTGTGGACGTCGGCAAGCGTGACCATCCCGACCACCAGGCCCCGGTCACGGACCGGGAACCCGAGGTGCTTGGTCGAGTACATGAGGTCGATCACGCTCTTGACCGTCATGTCCGGCTCCACCGTGAGCACGTCCCTGGCCATGATGTCGCCGACCGTGACATCCTTCAGCAGGAAGCTGTACTTGATGGCCGTCGACTCCTGCGTTGCCCCGATATAGATGAAGAAGGCAATCAGGATAAGGATCGGGCTCAAGAGGAAGATCCCGAGCAGCCCGAACAGCACGGCGAACACCTTGCCTACGTCCGCGGCGATCCTGGTGGCCTTGTTCAGCGGCATCCCGCGGGCGAGCCAGGCCCGGAGCACCCGTCCACCATCCATCGGGAAGGCGGGGAGGAGGTTGAAGCCGAAAAGGAAGACATTGAGCAGCCCGAGATAGCCGAAGGTGAAGACAAATATGCCGGCGAGGGGGCGTGAGTCGATCACCGCATCGCACAGGAACATGATGCCGATGCAGATGATCCCCACGGCCAGGCTGGTGAGGGGGCCGACCAGGGCCATCGGGAGCTCGACCTTCGGGTCCGGGGTCTGTTCCTCCATGGATGAGATCCCTCCAAAGATAAGCAGGGTGATGCTGTTGATCCTGATCCCCCTGCTCTTGGCGAGCACGGAATGGGCCATCTCGTGGATAAAGACCCCGAAAAAGAGACCGAGAGCCACCACGGTTCCGAGCACATAGGGGGTGATCCCGGCGGTAATCAGACTCGTATTGATCTCTATGGAGAAGAGATCTGAAATCAGGTCGGCTGTCAGGACGATCTGGCTCCCGATGATCCAGGCAAAGAAGGGAATGATGAGGAGAAATGTCCAGTGGAGCAGCACGGGAATGCCGTAAATTGTCCCGATTTTCAGCGACCCGTTCATATAAAGGGGTATGTTTTTAACTGAATAGTATATATCTTTCATTGATTAGGATGAGAAACCAGATAACCGAGATGTTCGAACTGAAAGTCTATACCGAAAAAAGCGTCTTTGTCGGTGAGGTCGAAGACGTCCTCATCGATGTTGAATCAAAGAAGATGGAGTCGCTGGTGGTGGGCAAGCTCAACCAGCAGCTCGTGGACATCAAGAATTACAAAGGCCTGAAGATCCCGTTCCGCATCATCAGGAGTATTGGCGATATCGTTCTCATCCGCCACCTGCCCGGCGCATTCAGGTCTGAGGAGTCCTGACCAGGGCAGGAGTCTCTTTTTTGAGCGGAAAGCCTCCCGGGACAATGCCATGAAGAAACGGGAGCTCTACAGTACCCTGACCTGCGTCCCCCCGATCTTCGTTCGGATCGACGGGAGAAATTTTCATGCCGTTGCCGAGGCATGGGGGCTCAAGCGGCCCTTCGACGAAAAGTTTTCAGCATCAATGGCAGCGGTGTGCGTACGACTGATATCGGATTCCGGGCTCTCCCCGGATTTCGCCTTTACTTTCTCCGATGAGATCAGTCTCTACTTCTCCACGCTCCCGTTCGCCGGCAGGGTCGAGAAGATCGATTCGGTGGCAGCATCGTTTGCCGCAAGCGCCCTGACCCTCGAGGCCGGGTCCGGGATCCCGGTCTCGTTCGATGCACGGATCATCCAGATCACGCCCGAACTGGCCGTACGCTACCTCATCGAACGCCAGGGCGAGGCCTGGAGAAACCACATCAATGCCTGGTGCCAGTATGCCCTGATCGAAGAGGGGTGCAGCAGGAGAGAGGCGGCCCGGCGGCTCAGGGGCCTGTCGTCGCCGGCACTGCACGAACTGGCGTTTTCCCGGGGGATCAACCTGGCAAAAACCCCGGCCTGGCAGCGCCGGGGCGTCCTGATCTACCGGAAAGCCACGACTATTGAAGGGTGGAATCCCCGTCTCTCCTCGGTGGTCCGGACGGTCAGGACCTCGGTGGAAAGCGACCGGGCGCCACCGTTGTTCAGCTCGCCGGAGGGCCGCTCATTCCTTACCCGGCTGATCTCCGAACTGTGAGATCCCGATCACCATCGGGATGCCTTCCACATCCCATTCCCGGGACAGGTCGAAAGACGCAGCGCCCGCAGGTCCTGTTCCGGCGGTCACGGCAAACGCTGTTGCCCTGACCTCCTCCATGATCCCGTCCTTCCAGAGATCGCTGATGAGGGCTGCCACCCGTTCATCGGCAATCACGGCCATCGCCGTGATGTAGTCCTCGACCCGCAGGTCGAGCTGCCGCCGCATTTCCTGGATGCGCCGGATGACCTCCCGGGCGTACCCTTCGGCCTCGAGCTCGGGGGTGAGCGTGGTATCGATATAGACGGTTCCGCCGTTCATCGGCGCCTTGAAGATATCGGACGGGAGTTCTTCGGCGAACACAGCCATGCCCGGCATGATCGCGAACGACTCATCTTCACGGGTGAGCGTCACGGGCTCTCCCCGTTCGTGCGACGCCTTGAGTGACGCCGCATCGGTCATTGCGATGAGTTCGCGGACCAGCGGGGCTTTCTTTCCGAATGCCGGACCAAGCGCCTTCATCACGGGTTCGGCCCGCCACCCCGACCGGTCGAACGACCCCCGGAGAACCCGTACCTTCCGGGCATTTGCCCGTTCCCTGCAGATGGTGTTCAGGTCCTGAATTGCCGATGCCACCGCATCGTCATCGGTCACGACCACGCATTCGGCAACCGGCCACCGGAGTTTCCGCCGTCCCGCCTGCCGGGCATTTGCCTGGGCCTCGTCGAACGAGCGCACCGCTGCCATCTCCTCTTCAAGACGTTCGTCGACCAGGTCCGGGGAGCCCGAAAACCAGCCGGTCATGTGGATACTTTCGGGGTCACCCGGCAGCCGGAGGTTCCGGTACATCTGTTCGGTGATGTGCGGCGTGAACGGGGCAAGCAGTCCGCACAGCCTGCGGAGCACGTAGGAGATGGTCTCGTAAGCATCGGTCTTCGCTGCCGATTCCCCTTCAAGCCACATCCGTTCCCTCACGAGCTGGACATACCAGCGGGAGAGGTCTTCAAGAATAAAGGAGACAAGCGTTCTCGTTGCCCGGTGGAGCTGGCGCTCCCGGAGGGCGACATCGACGACCGCTGCGCATGAATTCGTGCGGGAGACGATCCACCGGTCTTCCGGGGCCATCCGGCTGCGCCGGGCCGCCACGCTCTCGGGATCCCATGCGCCGCCCGCCCCGGATGCCGGCGAAAATCCGTCGAGGATCATGTAGGGCAGGGGGAACCGGTACACATTCCAGAAAATGTTCATCGCCCGGTTCACGTTCTTCACCCCTTCCCAGTTGAACTTGAGGTCATCCCAGGGTGCGCTCGAGGAGAGGACATAGAGGCGGAGGACATCCACCCCCATGGAAGCGATCACCTCTTCCGGGGTTACGACGTTCCCCAGGCTCTTGCTCATCTTCCTCCCTTCGGCATCGAGCGCAAACCCGTGCATCAGAACGCTCCGGTAGGGCGAGCGGCCGAACGCGATGGTGCTTGCTCCGAGCTGGGAGTAGAACCAGCCCCGGGTCTGGTCCTGGCCTTCGGTGATGAAATCGGCCGGCCAGAGACGATCGAAATCTTCCGTGTTTCCCGGGAAGCCGAGGGTCGCCCAGGAAGCGACGGCTGAATCGAACCAGACATCGAAGATGTCCACAACCCGTTGCATGGATCCGCCGCAGGAGCAGGGTATGGTTATTTCGTCGACGTAGGGCCGGTGCGGATCGGGAAGCTGCGTTCCACTCGCTTCCTCGAGCTCGCGGATGGTGCCGAATACCCGGTGTTTCCCGCACGAACGGCATTCCCAGATGGGGATGGGAATTCCCCAGTACCGCTGGCGTGAGATGCACCAGTCGCGGGCTTCCTTGATCCAATCGTAGAACCGGGCACTCCCGGCCCATTCCGGATACCAGGTCACGGTGGCGACTTCATCGAGCATCCGGTCGCGGAGATCCGATGCCTTCAGGAACCACTGCTCGGTGGCCCGGAAGATGATGGGGGTCTTGCACCGCCAGCAATGGCCGTACCGGTGCACCACCATGTCCTTGGCCATGAGGTGATCACCGAGATTCTCGAGGACCACCGGGTCGGCATCCTTGATATAGACGCCCGCGATATCCCCCGCCTCTTCCAGGAACCTGCCGGTTGCATCGACCGGGCAGACGATCGGGAGGTTCTCCCGGCACCCCAGCAAATAATCATCCCAGCCATGCCCGGGCGCGATATGGACCATGCCGGTATTTTCGAGGGTGACGAAGTCGGCCGTCACCACCCGGTGCGAGATCTCCCGCTGGAGGGGTACCTGGTCTTCGAGCGGTGAACGGTAGGTGAAGGATGTCAGGGCACCTCCGCCAGCTTTTTCGAGGATGGTGTAATCCTGGTACCTCCCCTTCCTGAGAACCGGTTCGACAAGGTCTTCGGCAATCCAGAGGATCTCCTTCCGGCCATCCTTGATCGCCTCAACGCGGGCGTAGGTGATATCGGGATGCACGGCGACGGCAACGTTGGCCGGGAGAGTCCACGGGGTCGTGGTCCAGATGACCAGGTATTCATGCTCCCTGCCGGTGATCGGGAACTTGACAAAAATCGAGGGATCGGTCTCGTCCCAGTATTCGACCTCGGCATCGGCAATCGCGGTCGCGCACCGGGGGCACCAGTTGACCACGCGGTGTCCGCGTTCGAGCATCCCGGATTCGGCGGCTTTCTTCAGGGTCCACCAGGCAGCCTCGATGTACCCGGGCTTCATGGTCTGGTAGGGATCGTCGAAATCAAGCCAGACGCCGAGACCCTGGAACTGCCTGCTCATGACCTCCATGTTTGTCGCGGCGAACTCCCGGCACCGGTCGATGAAGGGCCCGATCCCGAACCGTTCGATGTCCTTCTTTGACGAAAACCCCAGCTGCTGCTCGACCCTGACCTCGATGGGAAGACCGTGCATGTCATAGCCGGCGCGGGCGATCACGTTCCTCCCGGTCATGCGGGTGTAGCGGAGAATGCTGTCCTTGATGATCTTGTTCCATGCCGTTCCGAGGTGGATATGGCCGGTGGTGTACGGGGGACCGTCGACAAAGAAGAAATCCTCATCGGCTGCATGGAGGTCTTTTGTCTTCCGGTATATGGCGTTATCTTCCCAGAACTCCTGGATGGCGTTCTCGATTTCCCGTGCGTTATAGGTACTGGCGGCTTCCTTCACCCGGATCCTTCCTCCCGGTTCATCTACCCGCATCACCGGCTGCGCGTATATTCACAGCTATTATCCTCCTGAACACAAAGTAGTTTCTTTAACCAGGCCCTCCGTTCCGGAGATCTGGGAGGAGCTCTGATGACAGCGGAAAACGTTCCTGAATACCGGTTTTTAATCGGCGGCGAGTGGAGAACAAACCCCGGTCCCCGGGAGGTGAAATTCCCCTACACCGGGGAGACCATTGCCGTGGTACACCAGGCCGCCGGCAGGGATCTCGACGATGCTGCAGGGATCGCTGCAGAGGCCGTCGAATGTACCAGGCACCTTTCATCGGCGGAAAAGAGCAGGATTCTGTCCTCCATCGCCGACCAGGTCGAGGCCCGGGCCGCTGAACTGGCCGGGATACTGGTCCTCGAAGGGGGAAAGACCCGGTCGTTCGCCGCGCTCGAAGTACAGCGGGCGGTGGCGACCCTCCGCACATCGGCCGAGGAGGCCAGGAGGATCGGGGGGGAGCTCATCCCCCTCGACTGGAGCGCGGGAGCCGAAGGAAGGATCGGCATCACCCGGCGGTTTCCGGCCGGACCTGTCCTGGGGATCACCCCGTTCAATTTTCCCCTCAACCTGGCCTGCCATAAACTGGGTCCGGCAGTCGCTGCCGGAAACCCTCTCATCCTGAAACCGGCTTCGGCAACCCCGGTCTCCTCGCTCCTGCTCGCCGAAATGGCCCTCAGGGCAGGTCTGCCCCGTGAGGCACTGAGCGTCGTTCCCTGTTCCGGGGAGGTTGCCGAACGGCTCGTCTCCGACCCCCGGATCGCGGTCCTGACCTTTACCGGGAGCCCTGCGGTCGGGTGGCACCTCAGGGAGCTGGCAGGGAGAAAGAAGGTCACCCTCGAGCTCGGGGGGAACGCGGCGGCAATCGTGCACGATGACGCGGATACCGGATACGCCGCCTCGCGGATCGTGACCGGTGGCTATACCAACGCGGGCCAGGTCTGCATCTCGGTCCAGCGGGTGTTCCTGCACGATGCAATCTATGATGCCATGCTCACGCAGATCCGCGCCGGGGTCGCTGCCCTGATAACCGGCGATCCCCGTGATGACCACACCGACGTCGGGCCGATGATCTCCCTCGAAGCCGCCGAGAGGGCAGGGCAGATGGTTGATGAGGCGGTTGCCGGCGGGGCCAGGATCCTGTACGGCGGGACCCGGCGGGGATCGATGGTTGCCCCGACCATCCTCACCGGAACAACCCCGGAGATGCGGGTGGAGCAGGAGGAGGTCTTTGCCCCGGTCATCACGATCAGCCGGTATACCGATTTCGAAGATGCCCTGTCCCGGGCGAACCGGAGCAGGTACGGAATGCAGCTCGGCGTGTTTACCAGGGATATCGGGCGTATCATGAAGGCGTTCGAGGAGTCGGAGGTCGGGGGGGTGGTGGCGAACGATATCCCCACCTTCAGGGTTGACCACATGCCGTACGGCGGGGTGAAAGGATCGGGGACCGGAAAGGAAGGACCCCGCTACGCCATCCGGGAGATGACCGAGGAACGGCTCCTCATCCTTGACACCCGGAGTGACCGGTCATGAACCGGAATGCCGGAGAGCCTGCACACGACCGTCCGGTCCAGGTGGCGGTGATCGGCCCGGGAACGTGCACTCCCGATGAATATGACGCCGGGTACTGTTCCGGCCGGATCCTCGCCCTGAACCACGCCATTCTCCTGTGCGGAGGGCTGGGAGGCGTGATGGAAGCGGCATGCCGGGGTGCACGGGAAGGAAACGGTATTGCGGTCGGGATCCTCCCCGATGCAGCCGGCGGGAACCCCTACCTTTCCGTCATCATCCGATCGGATCTCGGCAATGCAAGGAACGCAGTCATCGTTCAGTCGGCCGATGCCGTGATAGCAATCGGCGGAGCGTACGGGACCCTCTCGGAGATTGCACTTGCCCTGAAAACAGGAAAGAAAGTATTCGGGGTCCGGACCTGGGACATTCCGGGAGTGACCCCCTGCGCCGGTCCGGAAGAAGCAGCAGTCAGGGCACTTGCCGCAGCACGCCGGTCTCCTGCGTAGTATAACCGCCGAGACCGGAGAGGATCTCCCTGAATTCCGGAGAAGCGATTGCCTGTACCAGGGCCGTGATCCGCGGATCGTCGCTGTCACCGGTCCGGAAGGCGAGCTCGTAGCGCTCTGTTCCGACCGGGACAAAGGGGAGGCCGAGCGCCTGTGCTGCAGAGTAGACGCACATCCCGGCCTCCGCCTCCCCGGTCTTCACCGCCAGGGCCACCCCGATATGGGTGGTCAGTTCCCGGTCATACCCCGGGATGCTGTCCGGCGCTACACCCATTTCCCGGAGCCGGTAATCGAGGAGGAGCCGCGTCCCCGATCCTTTCTGCCGGTTGACGAAGGAATGACCGGGGAGGTCGGCAAGCGAAAGGCGGTCACGGGACACGATCCCCTGTTCCCGCTCCGCGATGCAGACGAGGGTCACCTCTTCGCCCGGGAGATATTTCTGCAGGTAGGGGATATTGTATTCCCCGTCGTCAGGAGAGAGGAGGTGCATGGGGGAGGCATGGCAGCTCTCCCGTTTCAGCGCGAGGATCCCGCCCATGCTTCCGGTATGGGAGGAGTGGAGGGAAACGCCCGCGGCCCTGACCAGTTCGGCGAGATAATCGAGCGAGGGATCATGGCTCCCGGTGACCAGGAGGGCGGAGGCTGCCTGGCTCCGGGGGACCAGAAGCTCGACAGGGACCGTCTGCCCCGCCTCGAATCCCTCGAGATCATCGGGAATGCGGAGGAAGGCGTTTGACCGGACGCCGCTCATCTGGACCCCGGATCCCCGGGAGAGCGGTACGGCAACCCAGCGGTTCCGGATCATGCCGATCGAGAGGAGGACGAATTCGCAGGTCCCGACTTCGGAATGGAGGGTTGCGGTCAGTTCTGCCTGAAGGATCTCCGGGTCCGGGGTGGTGAGGCCGAACTGCGAGAGCAGCGGGACGATGATCTCCCGGAGCACCGTGAGCGCCGAGAGCGGGTAGCCCGGCATGCCGATGACCGGAACCGAACCCACCCTGCCGATGATGGCAGGTTTTCCGGGCTTGATACCAACACCGTGCACCATGACCTCCCCGAGCCCGGCAATCACGGGGGCGGTGAAATCCCGGGTCCCGGCAGAAGATCCGGCCGAGACGATCACCACATCGTTCTCGGCAACGGCCTGGCGGATGGTTTCCCGGATCCGTTCCGGGTCGTCGGGAGTTGGGGGATAGCGGCGGCAAATCGCACCGAGCGAGGTGAGCCAGGCTTCGGCCATGACCGTGTTGCTCTCCACGACCTGGCCCGGGAGCGGGCGGGTGCCGGCCGGGACGAGCTCGGTTCCGGTGGGGATGATCCCGATCGATACGGTGAGAACCGGGACCTCCATGATGCCGTACGCAGCGAGAGCGCCGATATCATGGGGGCGGATCCGGTGCCCGGAAGGTACGATCATCTCGGATTCAGCGATATCCTCGCCGGCCGGCCGCACATGCTGCCAGGAGCTCGCCGCTTTCCGGATAATGGCATTCTCACCGGCCATACGGACATCCTCGATCATGATCACCGCATCGTACCCGGCAGGAATGACATTGCCGGTGTTTACCCGCGCAAAGTCATGGAGCGTGACCGGCCTCTGTTCGCCTGCCCCCCAGGTATCCCCGCTCCGTACCGCGATACCGTCCATGGCTGCGAGGTGCACCTCGGGAACCGAGTACCCGGCAAAGAGAGGCTGGGCGGTGATCCGTCCTACAGCTTGAACGAGCGGGACGGTCGTACGAACCTGCCGGGGGGAAAATTCCCGCCGGATGAGATCCTGAACCTCCCGGAGTGACTTCAATGAGAGGTATCGTTTCACCAGAGGATCACCTCCACCACTTCCCCTTCCTCGAGGCCTTCCATCCCGGCCGGTATCCGGACCAGGCCGGCACTCCGGACGAGCGTGTTGATCAGCCCCGATTTTCCGAATTCCGGGATGGCTTTGCCGTCAGCCAGGCGGACCCGCACATAGTCCTCCCTCCCTTTCACCGACGGGATGTTCTCGGCAAGGATTGCAGGCCGGGTCATGAGCCCCCGTTCAAGCTGCCCGGTCATGGCGGAGAGGAGCGGGCGGACGATTACCAGGGTGACCACCAGGGCCGAGGCAGGATGGCCCGGGAGTCCGATGACGGGTTTCCCCCGGGCTCTTCCGATAATGGTGGGCTTCCCGGGCGCTATCGATATCCCGTGCACCAGGACCTCCCCGGCATCGCGGATGATATCGGCGGTCATGTCACGATCGTCCTTTGAGCTCCCTCCCGAGAGGAGGACTGCGTCACAGCGGTCGATGGCGGTGTCGAGTGTCCGCCGGAGGGCGGCCCGGTCATCGCGGACGATGCCGAAATATTCCGGGATACAGCCCTGCGACACGAGGTATGCGCCGACCAGGTAGCTGTTGATGTCCCGCACCTGCCCGCCCGACGGGATCTCTCCGACCGGAACCAGTTCATTGCCCGTGGAGATGATTCCCACCACCGGTGGTTTCCTGACCGGGACACGGGTCGTACCGACCGCGGCCAGGGCACCGATATCGCCGGGGGCGAGCCGGGTCCCCCTGCAGACGACCACGGAACCCCGGGAGAAATCCTCGCCCCGCATCATGATGCTCTCCCCGACCGCAACCGGCCGTTTCACGAGAACATCGTCACCGATACTCTCGGTCACCTCAATCATGGCAAGCCCGTCCGCACCCGGGGGAATGGCTCCGCCGGTCGGGACATAGACACACGTCCCCCGCGAGACATCCCGGTCTGCCGGTGCACCCATTCCGATCCTCCCTGTCAGACGGAGCATTGCGGGAAGGGATTCTGATGCACCGATGGTATCGGCAGACACCAGGGCATAACCGTCCATGGTGGCCCGGGAAAACCCGGGAATATCGATATCAGCGGTGATGTCGGATGCGAGCACGTGCCCCGAAGCGGCGGAAAGCGGTAGGTCCGCAACGGCTGTCAGGGGAGCGATTGAGCATGCCGCGGTCACGGCATCTTCAACAGATACGGTCCGGAAAAAGAGGGTCATCTGAAGCAGCCCAGCTGGCAACCCCTGATCTTGATGCTGTTTTTGTTGCAGTACCGCGAGATATCCATCTTGTCGATGTCATAGCGCCCGGAGATGGCAAACGCCTGCGGGCACGTTATCTCCCTGCCAATTCCTTCCTTTTCAAAAACGGAACGAATCTTTTCTTCATCCATAGTAACAATAGTATATGTACAGGGAGATAGGGTTTACCATGTTTGTAGCAACCCGCGGACCAAACGCCGGGGGACAGGACCGGTGAAGATAGCACTGGTCCACTCCCGGCAGGATCCCGGGGGACGGACAATCAGGAAGCATATCGACGAACTGCTCTCCGGACCGGGTTCCGGCCGGAACTTCCCCCTCTGCCGGCACGACCTCTCGTTTCACGAGACCGAGGGGAGGCTGATAGCCCAGGATTACCTGGACCGTTCGCTTGATGCCGGCCTGATCCTCTTCCTCTCGCGCCATTCGAGCATCAACCCTATCCCGGTACTGACCGTGCATGTCACCGGGAACACCGGTCCTGCGGCGCTCGGCGGGATGCCGTCATCACTGGCGCAGGCAGCACCGGCATGGATGCAGGCAGTCCTCATCCAGCTCAATGCCCATGCTCCTCCCGGGTACAGGGTCTCCTATGAAGTGACCCACCACGGGCCGAGCGAGATCGAAACGCCCTCACTTTTCGTTGAGATCGGAAGCACGGAACAGGAATGGGCTGATCCACGTGCGGGAGAGGCTGTCGCCCGGAGCATCCTGTCGGCAGACCCGGGCGTCACCATCAACCTGGCCGGCATCGGCGGGACCCACTATGCACGGCGTCAGACGGAGATAGCGCTGGGTTCGCGGGCAGCATTCGGGCACATCGTGCATACCCGGGAAACGGACCGTATCGACCGGGAGATGCTCAGGATGCTGGTTGGGAAGAGCTCGGCAGAAGCGGTCTATATCGATCGGAAAGCCCTGAAGCCGGACGAGCTCTCACGGCTGGATTCCCTGATCGCGGAGGCGGGTATCCCCCGGCTCACCGAGACCGAGATCTTCCAGATGAAGCATCTCTCCTGGAAGACCTGGAACCGGGTCAGGGATCTCGCCCGGTCCGTTGATCCCGGTGCTGCAGTCCACATACCCGGAGCGGTCCGCGACGGGGATCCCGGGATCATCAAACTTCCACCGGACCTTGTCCACGAGGCATACCAGGCCGACCCTGCCGGGCTTGGCGAAGGGCTGGAGCAGCTCCCGGTGATCGTTCTTTCCACACACCGGGCCCCGATCCTCCCCAGCTTCATTGTCACCGGTGAAAACTCATCCGTTGTACTGAATGATTTAATAAGCTTATGCGTTACAACCATAAGTAGAGGAGAAAACGCGGCAATTGAGGGCGATCAGCTCGTAATCAGGAAAACGAGGTTCGACCCGGACCGTGCGCGCAGTCTGGGTGTGCCCAGGGGCCCGCTCTTCGGTCTCCTGATGAAGGGCACTCCGGTGATCGTCGATGGCCGTGAGATCACTCCGGACATGGTCCGCATCTGCGAAGAAAAACATATCCGAATCCCGGGATTGGAGAAGAAGAGATGAGATCGATAGTTGAAGAGGCGCTGACCAAGGTGAGTTCCGAACCGGATGAAGTACGGACGGAGAATGAAGAACTCGACCAGATACTGAAGGAACTCAGAACCGAGATCACGGTGATCGGGTGCGGGGGCAGCGGTTCAAACACCATCACCAGGATGAAAGAGGAAGGGATCCACGGAGCCACGCTGGTGGCCATGAATACCGATGCCCAGCACCTTGCCCGGACCGTGGCAGACCACCGGGTCCTGATCGGGAGGCAGCGGACGCGGGGCCTGGGAGCAGGCTCCATCCCCCAGATCGGGGAAGAGGCCGCGCTTGAGAACGAGCAGGACATCAAACGGTTTGTTTCCGGCAGCGACATGGTATTCATCACCGTTGGTCTCGGGGGAGGAACCGGTACCGGGGCAGCACCGATCGTGGCGAAGGCCGCCAGGGATGAAGGAGCCCTGACCATCGCCATCGTCACCCTGCCGTTCACCGCTGAGGGGGCGATCCGGATGGAGAATGCCGAAGCCGGTCTCGAGCGGCTGAGGGACGTGGCCGATACGGTCATCGTGGTTCCGAACGACCGCCTCCTCGAAGTTGTCCCCCGGCTTCCGCTCTATGCTGCATTCAAGGTCGCCGATGAAGTCCTGATGCGGGCGGTCAAGGGCATCACGGAGCTCATCACCATGCCCGGTCTGGTGAACCTCGACTTCGCCGATGTCCGCACGGTCATGGAACGCGGAGGTGTGGCCATGATCGGGGTCGGAGAAAGCGACAGCGAGGACAAGGCGGCAGACTCGGTCAAGAAGGCGATCCGCTCGCCCCTTCTCGATGTGGATATTTCCGGGGCCACTGCCGCGCTGGTGAACGTGATTGGCGGTCCGGACATGACCATGGCCGAAGCAGAGGGAGTCATCCAGGAGGTGTACGACCGTATCGACCCCGGAGCGCGCATTATCTGGGGAGCCCAGGTCGATCCCGGGATGCAGGCCAAGATGCGGACCATGCTGGTCGTGACGGGGGTCCGGTCGCCACAAATATATGGGAGGAATGAAAAAATTACCCCCAAAGTCCAGAAACAGTTTGAGATAGATTTTCTCAAGTGATATCTCATGGAGATCGCAAAACCTGATATAAAATTCAATGTCAACGAGGAACTGTTCCGCAAATACTGGCGTATCCTCAAGCTCGCACGAACCCCCACCCGGGATGAGTTCAGGAAAATCGCCCTGGTTGCCGCGGCAGGCGTCCTCGTTGTCGGCCTGATCGGATTTCTGATCTACATTGGCATGATTCCCCTGCCCTGATGGATATGGAAGAATTCACCAACCGTATTTTTGCCATCAAGACCACTTCCAAGCAGGAACGTACCGTCGCTGATAATATCAAGAAGGCCATCGATACCAAGGCCACCGATGTGAACGTGGCGGCGATCATCGTACCTGATGAGCTCAAGGGCTATGTCCTGGTCGAGACACCGGAGAGCCTTGCCAGGATCGAGCAGCTGGTCGAGAAGGTCGCCCATGCGCGCACCGTGGTGCGGGGTGAGACCACCCTGGGTGAGGTCGCCCATTTCCTGGTCCCGAAACCGGTGGTCAGCGGCATCTCGGAAGGCACCATTGTCGAGCTCATCGCCGGTCCGTTCAAAGGTGAAAAAGCCGTTGTTAAACGTATCGATACCGGAAAGGAGGAGATTACGGTCGAGCTCTACGAGAGCGTGCTCCCCATCCCCATCACGGTCCGGGGGGACAATGTCCGGGTCGTTGACCGTGGAGAGGCGAGCTGAATCCGCATCACGGATGCACCGCCCCGGCTATAACCTTTAAGTCCCTCCGGGTCAACCTTTTTTAACCCACGCTGAACACCCATCAGCGGGACAGCATGGTGATACCATGGCAGACGTGGTCGAGGTTTTAGTCCCTGGAGGCAAGGCAACAGCCGGTCCGCCGATAGGACCGGCACTCGGACCACTTGGTATTAACGTGAAGGCAGTCGTCGACGAGATCAACAAGAAGACGTCGAATTTCAACGGCATGCAGGTGCCGGTGAGAATCGAGGTCGACGATAAGAAGAACTTCACGGTCACGGTGGGTATACCGCCCACAACGGCTCTCATCAAGAAAGAGGTTAATATCGAGAAGGGATCCCCCGAGCCCAACATGCAGATTGTTGGGGACCTGCCGATGGAGGCCGCAGTCAGGATCGCCCGCATGAAGGCGAACGATATGCTCTCCTATGACCTGAAGAATGCGGTCAAGGAAGTTATCGGGACCTGCGTCAGCGTCGGCGTAAACGTCGACGGCAAGCGCCCCAAGGAAGTCCTTGCGGCGATTGATGCCGGAGCGTACGACTCGGTCCTTGTATAGGCGTATGAAAGAAACCATAGGAGATCAAAAGAGGTCGAAAACTATGGAGGAATGGCATGGTAGAAAGGGCCAGGATTCTGGAGGCCGTGAAAGCGGCCATTGAAAAAGCGCCGGAACGGAAGTTCTCTGAGAGCGTGGATCTCACCATCAATCTCA